>NZ_JAUSWN010000021.1:0-57231 GCF_030815255.1 Hathewaya limosa | reverse complement strand
TAACATGCTTCGCAAAGAGAATCTTGAAAGAATTGTAAGTGAAGAAGGATGCCAGTTAAGAATGAATCGGAGCATTCAAGCTGAAGGTTCTTTTGGAGAAATCAAACAAGATATGAGATTTCGTAGATATCTAAGTAAAGGTAAAAGAAATGTTTTGGCTGAAAGTATTCTATTAGCAATGGCACATAACATAAATAAGCTACATAATAAGATTCAGTCAGATAGAACTGGAACACACCTTTTTTGACTAAAAAAAGGTGCCTAAATTTAAAATATTAAAACTCTACAAGTCAAAAAAGCCTTAATACTAAAGGCTTATTAAAGTGTGCCATTTTTAAATTATTAAGCTTATAGGCGATGAACTATCATTAAATTTTCTATAAAACACAAAAAAATGCTGCCGCGTTAGTATAAATTTTTATGATAATGCGACAGCCCCTTAATAATTCATCTTTAAAAATAATATATAAAAATAACTTTAGTTAATCAACAGTTAACTTTTGCATAAAAAGTATACTATTAATCCGTTGAGAGTTTTAAATTTATGCATTAATATTTAACTAAAGGAAGTGATAAATATGAATTACATTAACATTGCAAAAATTATAAAAGAAAAAAGAAAGGAAAAAGGTATCACTCAGGAAGAACTTGCAAATTATTTATCTATATCTAAACCAGCAGTTTCTAAGTGGGAATCTGGGCAAAGCTATCCAGATATTACGATTTTACCGATTTTAGCTTCTTTCTTTGGAATTACAGTAGATGATTTAATAGGCTATGAACCACAACTTTCAAAAGAGGAAGTGGCTAATCTATATAAAAAATTAAGTTCTTCTATTTCTAAAGATAATTTTGAGGAAGTATTTAATGAATGTGAAGAATATGCTAAAAAATATTATTCTTGTTGGATATTACAAGAGATATTGGCACAACTTTACCTAAACTATTCTATGTATTCTAAAAATCCTAATAGTATTTTAGAGAATGCATTAAATAAATGTGTGTTAGTATCGGAGAATAGTAAAAATAATACTCTTGTTAGAGAAAGTATAGCTATGCAAGCTACTTGTTATTTAGTTATGAATAAACCTTCTGAAGTTATTAATTTATTAGAAGATTTAATAGAAACACCTATAGCTTTTGAGGTATTACTATCATCAGCTTATTTTGCTATGGGTGAGAATAAGAAAGGTCATTATCAGCTTCAAAAATTACTATACAATAATACACTAGAATCCTTACAAGTTTTAATACAAATGATGACTCAATCAATGGATAATACTGAAAAGTTTTATGATTACTTTAAAAAAGCAGTGGCTTTAGGAAATGTTTTTGATATACCTAATATTCATCCTGCCATATTTGTATCACTTTATTTTACAGCAGCTAATGGTTTTATAACTCAAAATAAAAAGGAATTAGCACTTGATACTTTAGAAGAAGCTTTAAAAGGAGTTCAAACTTTAAACTCTCTAAACTTCGAATTAAAGGGAAATGAATTCTTTGATTTAATAGATAACTACTTTGAAGAATTTACTTTAGGAAAAAGTGCACCTAGAAACAAGTCAATTATTATAGATAGTTTTAAAGAGTTTATTTTAAATAATCCTTTATTTGAAGCTTTAAAATCTGAACCTAGATATTTAAATATTATAGATCAATTAAAACATTTATAGAAAGAAGGAAGCAAAATGGAGGTTTTAAAAGAGTATTGGATTTATTTAATGCCACTTATAATAATTCAATTAGTTTTATGTGTATTAGCCATAGTTCATATTTTAAAGCATAATCATTATAAAATAGGCAACAGAGCAATTTGGATAATAGTAGCTTTATTTATTAATATAATTGGTCCTATACTATATTTCACAATTGGAAAAGGTGATGACAATGGAGAAAGTTGAGATTTTAAAAGTTAATAATTTAAAAAAGAGCTTTAAAGATAACATAATACTAGATGATTTAAGTTGCTCTGTAAAACAAGGTGAAGTGTTTGGATTTCTTGGAAAGAATGGGGCAGGTAAAACTACCACAATGAAAATGATTCTTGGATTTTTAAAACCAAACTCAGGAAGTATTAAAGTATGTGGGGAGTTAGTATCCTTTGGAAATACAAAAACAAATAAAAATATCGGATATTTACCTGATGTTCCCGAATTTTACGGATATATGACACCTTTAGAATATTTAAACTTATGTGGAGAAATATCAGGTGTTGATAAAAAGAAAATAAAAGAGAAATCTATAGAGTTATTGGAACTGGTGGGGTTAAATAATTTAAATAGAAAAATTAGTGGGTTTTCTAGAGGAATGAAACAGAGACTTGGAATAGCTCAAGCACTTATCAATGAACCTAAACTCTTAATATGTGATGAGCCCACATCGGCTTTAGATCCTGTTGGAAGAAAAGAAATATTAGATATTCTTCAGTGTATAAAGGGAGATACTACAATTGTTTTCTCAACTCATATTTTATCAGATGTAGAAAGAATTTGTGACACCATAGGGGTTTTAGATAAAGGCAAAATGGTTTTACAAGGTAAGTTACAAGAGATTAAAAAAGACTATAGACAAGATAAGATTCTTATACAAAGTAACACTATTTCAGGATTAAGGAAATTAGAAGAACATATAATTTTAGATTCTAATGTAATAAAAGTTGATTTAGATAAAAACACCATGATTATTACTTTAAAGGATTTAGAAAATACAAGTATGGGAATTCTAAACTTTATAATAAGTAATAAAATTCCTTTGTTAAAATATGAAGTTTGTGAACCTTCTTTAGAGAGCATGTTTTTGGAGGTTATATCATGAAAAAATTTATAGCTTTTACTAAAAAAGAAATTCTTGAACAAATAAGAACATATAAAGTATTAATATTCCTATGTGTATTTTTCTTTATAGGATTTCTAAGTCCCTTAACAGCCAAATTATCACCGGAGATTTTTAAAAGCTTAGAATCTGGAGGAATTAAAATAACTATACCTACACCAACTTTTTATGATGCTTATATGCAGCTATTTAAAAACATAACACAAATGGGGTCAATTTTACTATTACTTATATTTAGTGGAAATATCTCAAATGAACTATCAAAAGGAACACTGATTAATCTTTTATCTAAAGGACTTTCTAGAAATATAATAATACTATCTAAATTTTTTAGTTCTATAATTTTATGGACAATTGGACTTATTATTTCAGTTATAATCAATTGGATATACACATTATTTTTGTTTGGAAGTTATAATTCCAGTGGTCTTTTATTATCTTCATTTTGTATTTGGATATTTGGAGTATTTCTATTAAGTCTTATAATATTTTCAAATATTTTAATTAGAGGAATTTATGGAGGATTATTATTGGTGGTATCTACTTTAGGTACATTATTTCTCTTAAATATAATTAATAGCTTTAAAAAGTTTAATCCTATATTTTTAGTAACTAACAATTTAGAAATTATGAAGAATAATTCGTGGACAAGTTGTATAAATAGTTTATGTATAACTGTTTTCTTAACTTTATTATGTGTAGGAGTTTCCCTTATTATATTTAATAAAAAACAAATTTAAGATATGGTTTTGCATGAAAGTGCAAAAATGTATTAGTAAGAAATCAAAGTTTCTCTACTAATACATTTTTTTATTTTATAAAATATTTTAAAGTAATATTATAAGGTATTATAGAATATAAGCAAAATTAAATATATAATAAAGTTAGAATATTTGGTAAGAAGAGGTGATTTTATGGAGAAAATAAAGAGGCTGAATGGAATTCCTGAGATATATATTGAACCAGCAGAAGGTACAGATGAATGGTATGTAGGTGTTAATGATAATGGTTGTGATTTGTATGAGGTAGAAGAAATATTTAAAGAAGAACATTATTTTCAAGGAACGGAATGTTATTTAATTCATTATCCAGATGGGGAAGTTTATAAACCTTTTAATACACAAGCAAATGTATATGTTAATAAGCCTATTTGGGATAATGGAAAATTTGGAATTTTAGTAGTGGATTTTAATTTAAAAAAAATTTTTATATACCACTATTTACCCGAAAGTAATAAACTAAAAGAAATTGCTGAAATACCGTTATCAACTGTGAAGGATTGTTATAATTTAATTTTAGATTCTTCTCCTTTGATTTTGGGAAGGTCGGAGAATAATGGCATATATGAAATTGTATGGCCAGTAAAAAAAGAAATTCAAATTGAAGATACGGAAACTCTATTATACAGGGATGAGGATGTCCTTTATTTTTCACAATGGGTTGAAGACCCAGAATATCATGAATATATTATTAAGCGTGATATGAAAACTGGAAAAGTGTTAGAGAAAGTTTCAGGAATGCTTTATAAAATGCCTAACGGAACAATTTGGAAGGTATAAAGGGTTAATTAGATCTTCTCTTTTTGCTAATAAATTGTAAAAAGAATTAACTAAAGCACCGTATTTAGAATATGTATATGTTAAAGGCAATATAAATTTTAGACATTCTAAGTATAAACTTTTAGTAAATGAAAAGAAAAATACAGGAGTTTTTCAACTTAAGCCAGATATAGTTATTGCAAAATGTGGAATAGAGAGTATAATAATTGATACAAAGTGGAAATCGATATCTAGTTTATATAATAGACATGGAGTTAAAAGAGAAGATTTTTATCAAATGTATGCTTATCTTACTAGATATCCTAATGTTGAAACAGTTGTATTATCATATCCTTATAATGATAGAGTAGATAATGCTAATGAATGTTTGGAATCTTGGGTTCTAGAACATGATAGAAATAAAAAAATCAAGGTATATTCAGTTAATCTTGAAAATGAAAAATCAACTATAAAATCATTGAAAAATTTTATTAAAGATATAAATATTAATTCTAAAGTTTATTTATAGAAAATTTTAAAATTGATATCTCAATATTCTGTAAATTATGATATAATGTTATAAACTATTATAGCTTATTAATATAGTAGCTTTTTAAAATTTTATATAAGAAATACAGTTATATAATTTAAAAAGGAGATAATAAAATGATAGTTAGAAAGGCTGAAAAAGATGATGTTTATGATATATCAAAAATTCATGTAGATACTTGGAAAAGTGCTTATAAAAATATAATTGCTAATGAATATCTTGGAAATAGATCTTATGATAAACAGGTAGACAAGTGGAATAAAAGGCTTTTTCAAAATGAAGATACAAAAGAATTTATGCTTCTTGCAGAGGATGAAAATGGACAAGTTATTGGATTTTCTTCTGCATCCATTAACGAAGAAGGAAGTGAATTTGATAGCACATTATATACGTTATATGTTCGTCAAGATTATCAGAAAAAGGGTATTGGGAAATTATTAGTAAAGGAAGTAGCTTCAAAATTGCAAAGTTTAGGTGCTGAGAGTATGATTTTATGGACCTTCGCTAAAAATGATGCTAGTAACTTTTATAAACATATAGGTGGTATAAAAGATAAAAATAAGATAGTTAATATAGGTGGTATAAATATGGTGGAAATTTCTTATGTCTGGGAAGATATAAGTACTTTAATATAAATAATAAAAGGGAAGTAGCTACTATGTATAGTGGTTGCTTCCTTTCTTAGTTTATAAAAAATTATATAAATTTAAACTAAATTTCATAGTAAAAGATGAGAAATAAATTGGCCTAAAACAACACCAATAAGACTTAAAAATAGATTTAAACTGATGTTAATAACACCTAATATATAGCTTCCATTATTAAAAAGTGTTACAGTTTCATAACTAAAAGTTGAGAATGTGGTAAGTCCACCCATAACGCCCGTTGTTAAAAATAGTTTTAGATTTGGAGATATTAAATTTTTATTCATACTTAAGCCCATTATAAGCCCAATAAGAAAACCACCTAAAATATTAACTATTAAGGTTCCATATGGTAGTTTAGTTCCTAAAAGCTTAGTTGAGGTATTTGAAATAAGATAACGTATTAAAGCACCTAAAAATCCACCAATACCTACATAAAAAAGTTTTTGCATAAAAAATCCCTCCTAAAAAATAACGACTCCTACCTTAAAAAGTAGGAGTCGTTAGCATAAGCAGTTTAAGGTGAACCCCATCACCTATAAAAATTATATTCCATAAAATGAAAAATGTGAATACAATTCAGAGAAATTTTACGTTAAAAATAATACTCTTAAAGTCCTGATTCTTTAAATTGATGTTCCATAAATTCATTTAGTTTGTGTAATGATTTTTTCAATAAGCCTAATAATAAAAATACAACACAGAAAATTAGTAATGCAGAAATATTTTTCATAACATCACTCCAAAGAGGACCTGCTATTGCTTCTCTAAATCCGTTAATGGCATATGTAAATGGCCATAGTGGCTGTAAAATGCCGAAGATTTTAGGGTTTGTTTGTATTGGATAAATACCAGCAGAACCAGCTATTTGGAATACCATAATAACTACTGCAACGGCTTTACCAATGTTACCTAATAAAGATACTAAGGTAAATATCATAATGGTAAATGTAAGAGAAGTAAGCAATGCTATACCTATCATTAACATCATATTTTGAGGATGTACTCCCAATACTAGTTTATCTCCTATTGTAACTATTAAAGTTTGAATACAAGATAGGAACATAAATAATAGCATTTTTCCAAAGTGTCTTTGAAGGAAGTTTATTTTTTCTCCATCTATATATTCTTCAGATTCCACAGAAAGTAAAGCAGAGGCTAGTAATACACCAACCCAAATACCTAATACTGTATAGAATGGTGTTAAAGCCACTCCAAATATACCAGCATCATATACTTCAGTTTCTTTAACTTCTATTGGAGAAGATATAAAGTTTGATACCATATTAGGATTTTTCTTTAATAAAGTAACTATTTTATCTAAGTTATTACCATTTAAGTCTTTAGTTTTATCCTTTAATTTTTCTAATTGCTTTTGGAAATCCTCTAACTTAGTTATTAATTTTTTAGCTTCATTAGATGCAAGTGAAGTATTTGCAGAACCAAAAGTATTAAGCGCTGTTAATTGAGGAACTAATGATTTACTAGCTTCCAATATGGAATTTGCTACATCTGTACCTTCAGCTAAATTATTAGAAATATTGTTTATAGTAGGTAATAAGCTAGAATAAAGCATATTATAAGTATTATTTACTCTACTGTATATTTGATTATTAACATCTAAAGCAGCATTTATAAGTTTATTTACATTGTCTTTATTATCTTTTAAATTATTTTTATTTATTAAGTCTTCAATATGACTTAGTTTATTTGATTCATCTTTTAATAAAGATTGTACATTCTTCGCTGAATCTATAAAACCTTGAATAACTAAACTAGGTTTAACTTTATTTAGAGCTTGTAATGCTGCTACAAAATTATTTAATGTTGAATTTAATGAATTTATATTTTGCTCTATTTTACTTATAAGCTGTTTTTGATCACCAACAGAAATAGTGCTGTTATTTATAGATTTAAGACTTTGAATTAAGGAATTAATTTGATCGTTAATACCTTGCATTCTTATAGCATCATTTTTAAAGTCATTTGCTAAGTTGTTGATACTTTGTCTAGTTGCAAAAATTAATGATTTATTAGCTTCTGTTGTGTTTTGTAAACTAGTTATCTGTTCAGTTATTTTAGGTAGATTATTTTGAACATCATTTAAAAACTTTGATAAACTTTCAGCATTAGAATTTGCATCATTTATATGTTTTTTTACATCATCTAAGTTTTTCTTTGCAGAATCAACACAATCTTTTAATTGAATAATTTGTGGTTTATTGATCTGTAATTCTCCACCTAATTTATTTAAATAATTAAAAGCTTCCTTATTAACTGTAGATACAAAATTAGTTTTTATTTCATCAGTTAATTTATTTTTTGCTACATTAGTTATCTTTGTAGCAATAGCATTTAATTTTTCATTTGCTCTATAAGTTATATTTGGTTTAATAGGATTAGAAGTTGTTAAACTTGTAAGCTTACTTGAAAAGTCATTAGGGATTTCAATTAATGCATAATATTTTCCCTCATTAAGACCGTAATTAGCCTGCCAAGCATCTACAATATTCCAATTTATAGATTTATTCTTCTTTAATTGCTTTACTACTTCATTTCCTACATTAATAGTTTTTCCTTTTAATGTGGTACCTTCATCATTATTTATAACGGCAACAGGTAAATTTCCTGTGTTAGCATATGGATTCCAACATGCTTTTATATTAACCCAAGCATATAGCGATGGAAGTAGACATAATCCACAAAATATTATAATTGCCGCCCAATTTTTAGATATGTTTCTCAAATCGTTTATAAAAACTTTAAATACTTTTTTCATACGTTCACCTCTCTGATTTTAGAGTAATTAATGTTATTTGAAGAACTTTATTCTGATATACCTGATTCTTCAAACTTAGTTTCAAATTTATCTACTAGAGGATGTAACGGAGTTTTTAGGAAATAGCCTAGTAATATAAAGATTATAGCAAAAGCAAATAATGCTAGAAAATCTACTAAAACCTTACTAGCAAGAGGTCCAGCTACAGCTTCTCTAAATCCATTTACTGCATATGTAAATGGGAATAAAGGTTGTAATATTCTAAAGAATAATGGATCAACTTGTATAGGATAACTTCCACCACAACCTGCAATTTGAATAACTAATAGAATAATTGCTAGTGCCTTACCAACGTTACGTAATAATGAAACTAAGGTATAAACTATAACAGAGAAAGTAAAAGATGATACTATAGCTAGGGATAATAAGAGTAATACATTTGAAGTTTGTACACCTAATAATACTTTATCTCCTAATGCAACTATAAATCCTTGCACCATAGCTATAAATGTAAAGAACATCATTTTACCAAAGTACTGTTCTTTTAATGTTATATTTTCACTACCTTCAAATTCTGCAATATCAGTTTTAAATAATGAAGTTAATATTAAAGCACCAACCCATAATGAAAGTGTCGTATAAATTGGAGCCATTCCAGAACCATAGTTTTCTATTTTGTATATGGATTCTTCTTTTAAGTTAAATGGCTTTGCAACAAAATCACCTACTAATTCTGGTTTACTTTGAAGTATTGATACAATTTTGCTTAAATCAGTATCATCTACTTTTTTTAGTTCAGTGCTTAACTTTCCAATAAGTCCTTTAAATTCTTGAAGCTTTAAATTTAAGTTTTTAGCTGTATCTGCAGTAAGTTTACTTCCTGTAGATGATGAGTTTAATAGATTATCTATTTGAGTAAATACTCCTTCAGAACATTTTAAAATTGAGGAAGCACTTTCAGTTGAATTTACTAAACCATTTGTTACATTATTTAAAGCAGGTTTTACATTTGATGTATACATTCTCATTGTGTTAGATATTTGATTTTGTACATCATTTGCATAGTTATTTATTGAATTTAATGTATTTTTACTTAATCCATTAGTTGTACTAATATTTGATTGAAGATCATTTAAATGTTTTTTTTCTTCGGTTAAAGAACTCTTAATTTTATTTAAAGATAATATCATATCTGATATATTTTTATCTAACTTATTAATATGTTGTAAGTAGTCCACAAGGGATGTAATACTACCTATTATAGAATCTATTCCTGTACTTGTTTCAAATATAATATTGTTTGAAGTTGATAAAATAGTATCTCCAGTAGAATTGTTTAAAGTTGCAATTAAATTTTTAGTTCTACTATTTTCAGATTGAATTTGATTTAAAATCAATTGAGTGTTATCAAAAGATTTATTTAAGTCATTTTGAATATTAGTAATTAATCCTTTGGTATTAATTGACTGTTGTTCAATTCCTTTTAATCCATTACTCATTAAAGGCATGGACTTTTTTAAATCTGTTGTAAATTGATTTAAGTTAGTTGCATGATTACTAACACTTTCTAAGACATTATTAACTAAAGACATATTATTATTTAATTCTATGATACCTTTTTTTAACTTCAAAAGACTATCTTTGTTAGAGTCAGCTTTTTTACCTGCATTATTTAAGGAAGAAAAAACTGTTTTATTTACTGTGTCTATAAAATTAGAAGTTATATTGTTTACAATTTCATTCTTAGCAACTCCTGTTATTTTACCTGCAACTGGATTAGATTTTGTATTAACTTTATAAGTTATAGTAGGTTTTGTTGGTACATCCTTATCTAGAATACTAGTTAAATTTTTTGAAAAATCTTCTGGAATTTCAATCATGGCATAATATGTACCGTTTACTACACCCATATTGGCATCTTTGGAATTTACAAATTTCCAATCCAACACGTTATTTTTCTTTAATTCAGTAATAACCTCACTGCCTACATTTATTTTCTTACCTTTTACTGATACCTCTTTGTCATTATTTACTACGGCTATAGGAACAGTACTGGTGTTTTCGTAGGGGTTCCAGCAAGCAGCGATATTTATCCAAGCATAAAGAGAAGGAAGAAAACAAACTCCTAATACTATTAAAAGTGTTATTGGATTTTTCTTTATACTTTTAAGGTCTCGCTTAAAAATTTTTAAAACGTTTTTCATATATTCACCTCTGACAACTAAATTTAATGTCTACACTATAGTCTATCAAATAAAATGTCGAATTAAAATAAAAAATACACAATAACACACATTGTTTACAAATCTGAAATATTTTTTTAAAACATATAAAGTATTTAAAATAAACTTATTATGTAGAACTCTATAATATAAGTTTATCTTACTAATAATAAACGTGTTTAAAATGTTATAAATACATTAGAAATTTAAAAATATCAGTGTATGCTATAAAAGGCACTAATGTAAAATCCCCAAGATATAGAAAAATTGAATTATAGCACTTTATAGTATTTAACAAGTGAATAAATAAGCTCCTAACAATCGCAATTTTCAATTAATATTGTTAAGTTAAACACTACATGATAAATTTATATGGGATTTAAAAAATGTAGAATAATGAAAAAAAGGGGAAAGCAATGGGGAAGAAAGTAAAAACTTTAATAACAACTTTAGCATTAACTATGTTTATTAGTGGAAATGTACTTAATGTTCCATTAGTTAGAGCAGAAAATATTCTAGGTAAAGATGAACTAATAAACATAACAAGAAAAAAAGCATTAGAAAAAGAACTTAGTTTAACAAAAACTAATGATGTATCAAAAGAAGAGGTTAACAATGTAGATATGAAAAATTATGCTAAAAAGCATAATAATAAGATTAGAGTAACAATAGAAACTTATGATGGAATCTTTAATAACAGGAAATCTGTAGAGAAAAAAGTTGAAAAAGATGTTCATGCTAAGGTGAAACATGAATTTAAAAATCTTATAAATGGATTTAGTACAGAAATTAATCAAAAGGATTTGGAAAAGATTAAAAAGATTCCTGGTGTTAAAAAAATTAGACCAGTTAGAATGTATAAACCAACAATGAATTATGCAAAAGAATTATGTGAAGTAACTAATGTTTGGAAAGAATGTAATTATAAGGGAGAAGGAATAGTTATATCTATTATAGATACGGGTATAGATTATACTCATAAAGATATGAAGTTAACTAATCCTTTAAGAGCTAAAATAAAAAAGGGAGATATTAAACCTACATATCCTGGTAAATTCTTTACTAATAAAATACCTTATGGATATAATTTTGCAGATAAAAATCAAGATGTTGTAGATAGAACTAGTAGTTTACATGGAATACATGTTGCAGGGATTGCAGGTGCAAATGGAGATACAAAAGATATAACTGAAAATAAAGCTATAAAAGGTGTTGCCCCAGAAGCACAATTACTTGCAATGAAGGTATTCTCAAATAACCCAGAGAAAGGTGCAGAAGGTGCATTTAGTGACGATATAGTAGCAGCAATAGAAGATTCGGTTGAAAAAGGTGCAGATATAATTAATTTAAGTTTAGGAGCAGATGGAGGATTTGTAGATGAAAATGACCCAGAACAAATTGCTATAAAGAAGGCTACTGAAAAAGGAGTAATAGTGGTTGCTGCTGCAGGGAATGCTTCTTTTTCATCAAAGAAAGAAGATGGGTCAAAAGTAAAAGATGTTGTGGATACAGAACTTTTAGATAATCCGGGTCTAGGTAAGGAATCAATACAAGTTGCCGCCAGTGAAAATATTAAAGATATAAAAAATGTAATTGAGTATTGCAAAGGTGGACAAGACTATAAAATTCCATATATATCATCAGAAATAAATCCTATAAAAATATTTAAACCACAGCAAGAGGTAGAGCTTATAGATTGTGGATATGGTAGAAAATATAAAGAGGATAAAGATAACATAGAAGCAGATGATTTTAAAGAGAAAGACCTAAAGGGTAAAATAGCACTTATAAAAAGAGGAAAAAATCATTTTGAACAAAAAGCTAAAAACGCCCAAAGAGAAGGTGCAGTAGGAGTTATTATTTATAATAAAGATAGTGATGAAGAATATGTACCTATGCTACTTAGTGATAAAATAACTATTCCGTGTGTATTTACTACTAATTTTTATGGAAAAGAATTAACAAATTTAGCAAAAGAAAATATAAAAATAAAATTTACAGATGAAATAGTGGTTTTAGATAATTTGAAAGGTGAAAAAATGGCAGAGTTTTCTTCATGGGGTCCAACACCAAATTTGGATTTTAAACCTGAAATTACAGCACCAGGTGGGAAAATTTTTTCAACTATAAATAATAATAAATATACAACATATAGTGGAACATCTATGGCAACACCTTATATTTCTGGTTCAGTAGCATTAATAAAACAAGCTTTAAAAAATGATAATGTAAATATAAAAGATTCAGAATTATCTAGATATATAAAAAATAATATGATTAATACGGCTAAGGTACTATTAGATGGAACTATACCATATTCTCCAAGATGTCAGGGTGGTGGATTAGTACAAGTAGATAAGGCAATAAAGAATAGAGTTTTAATAACTAATGATGAAGATCAAAATTCAGCTGTGTCTTTAAGGGAAATATCAAGAATTAAAAGATTCAATTTAACTTTGACTAATTATGGAGATAAAGATACAAAATATACTATAAATGGTAATAGTGTTTATACAGAACAAAAAGATAAGCCATGTGAACAAAAAATAGAAGGTGCTAAATTAAGTTTTTCAAGAAAAGAAGTTACGTTAAAAGCACACAGTACTGCAAATATTAAGGTTAAATTAACAATTCCTTATAAATTTAAGAAAAATAATTTTGTAGAAGGTTTTATTAGCTTTGATTCTAAAGTAAAAGGGGTTCCCTCATTATCTGTGCCTTATATAGGGTTTTATGGAAATTGGGGTGAACCACAAAATATAGATAGACCTATTTGGGAAAATCATAGATTTAAAGGATCAGGAATTGCAAGTAATTTATTTTTCTTTAATACACTTATAGGAAAAACAAAGGATGATAAAAGTGAAAAAATAGTAATTGATCCTAGTGAAATAGCATTTTCACCAGATGGTGATGGATTTTATGATCATGCTATTCCTAATTTGTGTATTTTTAGAAACTTGAAAGAACTTAAAGTTGATATTTTAGATAAAAATAAGAAATTCTTAAAAACCTGTGGATATAAAAATAATGTACACAAAAGTAGTGAATGTAGTGAAAAAGGCAGAGAAATGTTAGTATCTTTAGCATGGGACGGAAAGATTTATGATAAAAAAACTGGAAAAAATATAATCGCTCCTGATGGACAATATTATATGAGAGTTACAAGTAAAGCTGTGGCTAAAAATGCTAAACTTCAAAGTTTTGATATGCCGGTTAAGGTAGATGCTACAAAACCAGACGTATCCATAATATCATCTGACCATACTGATACAGAGAAATATACTTTAAAATGGACAGCCTCAGATAAAGGTGTTGGATTAAAAAAACCTGATAAAGATAAAATTATTAGTGAACCTGAAGTTTATATAGATGGAGTTGAAGTAGAAAATCCAAACTTTAAGGAAAAAGATAGAGTATTTAGTTGCGATTTAGATTTAGAAAAAGGAACTAGAATAATAAGCTTAATAGTTAATGATAATATATTAAATACTCAAGTAATTCAAAAAGAAATAGCTGTTGGAAAGAAACCGGAAGGAATAAAAGATGTTCTTTTAAATTATAATGAAGGCTCTGTAATTACCAATGAATACATGGATGGAGATAAATATTTATTTGGAGGATTGGTTTCAGTTAGAGTAGATAAAGTAACTGTAAATGATGTAGAGGCAGAACTAAATAGAGAGGAAAAGTGGTTTTCTGCTAAGGTGGATCTTAAAGAAGGTCCTAATACTTTAAAGGTTAAGGCATATAATAAAGAAGGGGAAATCTTATTTAATAAGAAAGTTAATATAATAGCTCATATAACTCCTCCTAAAATGGATCTTCTAACTGAAGAAAAAATTATTTTATCTGAAGAAAAAAACATATATGGAGTTATTAACACCAATAAAAATAAACTAAAAATTAAAGGAAAAGTTGATAAAAAAGAAGTGGAAAAGGTATCTTTAAATTATGATGACATAACTTTAAATGATGATGGAACTTTTGAAAAATATGTGGAATTATCTCAAGGTATTAATCAAGTTGAAATAGTAGCTAAAACATCTATTGGAACGGTTAATAGGAAAAATATCAAAGTTATAGCAGATTATAAAGAAGAAAAACTTAAACTAAAACTTGAAAATTATGATATCACTAAAAATAAGTATGAATTATTAGAACCTAATAGTTTCTTCGGAGCTGGTGGAAGTTCTGAATTAAAAATAAAAGTTACTACTAATAAGGCTATAAGAAAAATAAAACTTAATAAAGAAGATATGCATGAAGAAAATATAATGGAGTATACTAAGAGTATTTTCTTAAAACAGGGAATAAATAAAATAATGTTATATGTTGAAGATAACGATGGAAATATAGCTGCAGATTATGCTGTTTTTGTATATTACGATAGTGAAAAACCAGTAATAAGATTATCCAGTCCTAATATTATAAATGGTAAGATTTATACTAATAAAAATTTTATTACATTAAAAGGTGATGTAGCAGATAATACTTTAGGATATAAATTTAGTATAAATGGAGAGCAGATTTTAAATATAGAACAAAATGCAGACTTTGGATTAGAAAAAAGTAGAAGAAGTTTTACAAAAAGAATTAAAGTTAAAAATGGAGATTTTATACAATTATATGCAAAAGATGTGTGTTTAAATGAAACTTCTCAAGTATATGAGGTAGTTGTGGGCAAGTGATATTTGGAGGGATTATAATTTATAAAAAGAAAGCATAAGCTAAAAAAAATTATAAAAAAATACAAAGAAATTTTTAAAATGGATGATTTTTAAGTAGCACTTAAGTAGATTAGCTAAAAATTGGACATATAATTAAAAAAGAGATATTATATTAACTCAATATCTCTTTTTTTCTTTGTAAGATTCACTTACAATAGACATAAGTAATATTAGTACATTATGTCATATTACTTGTGGTAAATTAAAATAAAAAAGGGGAGTTCTATATGAATGGGTGTAATTACAAAGATAAAGATGACTTTTTAAAGGAAGTAAATAAACGAGCAGAATTATTTATAAATGAATTTAATGAGATTGCTGAAGAAAATAAAGATAAACTAGTTGATGGAGTTGACAGAACACCTGCTCAAATGATTGCCTATCAATTAGGGTGGGTGAATCTTATTCTTCATTGGGAGAAGGAAGAACAGCAAGGACATAGTGTAATTACTCCAACTCCAGACTATAAATGGAACAAGCTTGGTGGTTTATATGAAAGTTTTTATAAACAATATGATAGATATACGCTTAAAGAACTATGCAATATGTTTATAAAGGAAAAAGAACAAATTATTGAATTAATTAATAGTTATACAGATATTGAATTATTTCAACAAGGGGGAAGAAAGTGGGCATCATCAACTCCTTCTAATTGGCCAATATGGAAATGGATACATATAAATACTGTTGCACCTTTTAAGTCATTTAGATCGAAAATACGAAAGTGGAAAAAGTTACAGTAATCTATTGAATTTTTGCAACAAGTTTAATAAAAAGTAAAAAACAGCTTCAATTTGTTAATTTATAATTTTAATTAACAAATTGAAGCTGTAGCTATATCTATACTTCTCTATTGTCATTATTTTTATTTATGCTATTTAAAATTATTAGTGCTGTATCTTCTATGGCACGTTTAGTTACATCTATGGTTTTACATCCTAACCTTTTTATTATCTTATCTGCATAATCTAATTCTTCTAATATTCTAGCATCATCTGCGTATTCAATACATGAATGAGATGCATATTTTCCTATTCTATTTTTCCTTATTTCTATAAGTTCTAGAGGATTTATTTGTAATCCAAATATTTTTTTCCTATTTATTTTAAATAATGATTCAGGCACAGGTACTTCTGGAATTAGAGGAACGTTTAAGGTTTTAAGTCCTTTATTAGCAAGATACATAGAAAGAGGAGTTTTAGATGTTCTTGAAAGTCCAACTAAAACTACATCAGCATGTTCTATACCGGAGTAATCTTTACTATCATCATATTGAATTGCAAATTCCATAGCTTCTATACGTTTATAATATTGTTCATCTACATTCCAAACGGCACCAGGATTGTATTCTGGCATTTCTCCAATAAGGCTAGAAGTTACATTCATAATAGGTCCTAAAACGTTTACTATAGCAATACCTTTTCCTATACAACGTTGAGTTAAAAACTCTCTAACATCGGCTAAGACTATAGTGGAAACTATAATAACTTTTTCTTTTGAGTCCAAAGAATCTATAAATTTACTAACGGTCTCCATGGTTTTCATATAAGATATTCTTTTTACGGTGATTTTAGTTTTAAATTGACATGCGGCTGCTAAAGCAACCCTTTCTGCTGTTTCTCCAATGGAATCTGATATGGCGTACATAGTAACAGACATAATATCTCACCTCATTTTTATATTAAAAGTTTATGTAATTTTTATAATTTAAATAATTCCTAATTATTATTATAAACTGTAATCAAGTATATAGTCTATTAAAAAATTATAATTTGATTAATACTTAAATTACTTATGTTTATGATAGTTTATTCCAATTTAGAACTTAAAAAGTAAAAAACATACATGGACTTTATTCGACAATTTATGATAAAATTAAAATGTAAACAAATAATGAATTTTATATATAAAGGAGTCGAGAATGAATCTAAATAAAAATACTAGAATCTTAAAAACGAAGTGGAGTAAGTTTATAATCGCATTTATTATATTAACTATTTTAAGTACTTTTTTTGTGTCTCTTTATATTGGACTAAAATTGGTTACACCTAAAAGAGAAGAACTTAGTAAGTTACCTAAAGACTATGGTCTAGTTTACGATAATATATCCTTTAATAGTAAGTATGATAATGTTTTATTAAAGGGGTGGTGGATTCCAGCACAAAATAATGGACAAACCAAGGATAGTAAGAAAACAATTATTTTTTCACATGGATATGGAGATAGTAAAGCATTACTTGATATTTCCGTATTAAATTTAGCAAAAAAATTATGTAGTGAGGGATATAACGTATTAACATTTGATTTTAGAGCTGAAGGTGAATCAGAAGGAAAATATGTTTCATTAGGAGCTTTTGAAAAATATGATCTTTTAACAGCTGTTGATTTTGCTAAAAATAATAAGCACTCTCAAAAAATAGGACTAATTGGGTGGTCTATGGGAGCTGTAACTTCAATTTTAGCTGGAGCAGAAACAAAAAATGTACAAGCTGTTATTGCAGACAGTCCTTTTTCTAATTTAAAAGATTACCTTAAAGAAAATCTACCTTATTGGTCAAATCTTCCTAATTTTCCTTTCACAAGAATTATATTAGCTATACTTCCTAAAATAGTAAAGGTTAATATTGAAGATGTAAATACTTTAAAAGCAGTTACACATTTTACAGATAAAGATTTACTTTTAATTCATAGTAAAGATGATAAAGCTATATCTTATAAAAACAGTGAAAAGCTATATGAAACTTGTAAGGATAATAAACATATGAAATTATGGCTTACTGAAAAGGCAGATCATATAAGATCATATAATTTATATAAAGATAAGTATGAAGAGAATATATTAAAGTTTTTAAATGATAAACTTAAATAGAAACCAAACTAAAAAAGCTATTTCTTTTAGAAAGTTAATTTTCTACAAAGGAATAGCTTTTATTTTATATGCTACTAAAAATTTAGTTTCTGTTACATTATTTCATGGAACTATAGATATTATATGCTATATACAGAATATATTTTAGAAATATAAAATTTTATATATTTTAAAATTTAACATAATAACTAATTTAAGTAGTATAAATTACAAAAACATTAAATAAAATTAAAAAAATATACAAATATAGTCTTACTAAAAAATAAATTTATAAAAATCTACAAAAAACATTGAAATATTGAAATATTAATACTATAATGTGAATTGTTTGATACAAAAATTTAATATTTTATGTTTTAGGTACCTTTTATAGGTATAATAGGGAAAATGGTGAAAATCCATTACAGCCCCCGCTACTGTAGACGGTTACAACATCAAAAATCCACTGGGTGAAACTGGGAAGGATGATGAAGGACATGCCGTAAGTCAGGAGACCTGCCTAAGATATTGTACATATAAATTTCGGAGGGAAATTCAAGTGTATCACAGTAAAATAATAATTATGCTATTAATATATTATGTAGGGTAGATGTAGGTAAATCGTAATTTTTAGTATAATGGCGTATTAAGTGGTGATATAAAAAAACTTCCGTTTTGCGGAAGTTTTTTTATTTATAAATTATAATGTTTATTATAAAACTTAAGGGGGAAAAGGTTGTGTTAAAATTCAACAAAAGGTTAAGCAAATTACTTGCATGTTTAGCTTTATGTACAGCCGTTAGTGTGGGTGCCATTGGATGTTCTTCAGCAAAGGATGAGTCTAAAAATGCTAAAGCAACTATGGTTGTAAATAATGAAAAAACATCAAGTACAGTAGAAACAAAAATAGATGGGGATAAGATTTTTGTTTCACTAAAAGGAACGACTGAATATTTTAAGGGAAACTTTAAATTAGATGGAAAAACAGCTACTGTAAAAATAGGTAATGATACAATAACTGTTAAAGCAGATAGCAAAGAAGCTACTGTTAACTCAGAAAAATTAGAGCTAAAAGAAAATTCGAAATATTCTGATGAAGATATATATGTACCAATTGAATTTTTAAATGATTCCATAGATGCTAGATTTACCTACAATAAAGAAGGTAAAAATTTAAGTATAAAAACTGAAATGCCTTTAAAATATACAAAAGCATTTAGTGTTAAATATCTTAAAGGTGGACTTAAAAAGGTTGTAGATGGAGATAATAGAACATTAATTTTAGTTCCTGAAGGAAAAGAAGTACCAAAGGAATATAAAAATGAAACTATAATAAAAACTCCAGTTAAAAAAGTTTTATTAGGTTCAACAACACAAGGATGTTTATTAAGAGCTATCGATGAGCTTCCAAGTGTTTGTGCTACAACATCAGATGCTAGTACATGGACTATAGAAGAGATAAAAAAAGGTATGGAAGATAAGAAAATTGAATTTGTTGGTAAAAGTTCAGCACCAGATTATGAAAAGATTTCAACTATAAAACCAGATTTAGCTGTAGTTTATAGTGGGCCTGCTGGAGAAACTAAACTTATAGATAAATTAAAGGAATTAAAAATAAACTACGTTGTAGATAATGAATATTTAGAAGAAGATCCATTTGGAAGAATGGAATGGGTTAAGTTAATGTCTGCATTCTATGATAAAGAAGAAGCTGCAGAAAAGTACTTTGAAGATTCTATAAAGAAAGTAGAAACTGCATCTAAAAGCATAGAAGGAAAAGAAAAACCAAAAGTAGTTTGGGCTTCAGTATTTAAAGGTCAAGTATATGTTCCAAAATCAGATTCATATGTAGCAAAAATGATTGAACTTGCAGGTGGAGATTATGTATTTAAAGATAAAAATCTTAAAGATACAAAAATAAGTTTAGAAGAATTATATAATGAAGCTAATAAAGCTGATGTGTTTATTTATTCTTCAACAAAGGATTGGAATCCATCACTTGAAGGTATAGTTAAAAAATCTCCAATTCTTAAAAAATTAAAGGTTGTAGAGGATAAAAAGGTTTGGTGTTTCCATCCTGATTATTGGCAATCAATAGATAAAACTGACGAGTTAATAGAGGATTTAATGAAAATATTTGTACCAGGTTCCGTAAAAGGTGATGTTAGACATTACATTAAATATGAAAAATAAATTATTTTTAAATAAGATAATGGGATATATTCTCATTATCTTATTTTATAAGCTACATAGGAGGAATTATGAAATTCGTTAAAAAATCTAAATTGAAATATAAAATAATCTTTTTAACACTTATTATAATAGGAATAATAACCTTTGGTTTTTGTATTGGATTAGGTTCTGTAAAAATTAAATTACCAGAGGTATTTAATATATTATTAAACAAAAATGCAGTAGATAATCCTTTTTATAATATTGTATGGGATATAAGATTTCCAAGGGCCTTAGCCGCTTTAATTGGTGGTTCAGCACTTGCTACAGCAGGATTATTACTTCAAATCTTTTTTAAAAATCCAATTGTAGAACCTTATGTTTTAGGTATATCCTCTGGTTCTACCTTAGCTGTAGGACTTGTGATTCTTGGAGGATTTACACTTGGATTTGAATCAGTTTCACCATTTGTCCTATTCATATCAGCTTTTATTGGTTCACTTATTGTTATGTGTATTGTAATTATATTTGCAGGAAAAGTAAAAAATGTAGTAACCCTATTAGTTATAGGTCTTATGGTTGGATATATTTGCAGTGGGGTTACAAGTATATTAATAGCTTTTGCCGATAAAGAAAAACTACAAGGCTTTACTATGTGGATTATGGGAAGTTTCTCAGGATTTACATGGCAACAAACTAAAGTGCTTCTTCTTATAGGAATTCCAGCAGTCTTAATGAGCACTCTTATAGTAAAACCTTTAAATGCTTTTTTACTTGGAGAAGAGTATGCAAAAAGTATGGGAGTTAATATAAAATTTTTCCGTATAGCCATTGTAACAATTTCAAGTATTTTAGCTTCAGTAGTTACTGCCTTTGCAGGACCTGTTGCCTTTATAGGACTTGCAGTTCCTCAAATATCTAGACTTGTCTTTAAAACTTCTGATAATAAAGTATTAGTTCCAGGCACTATTCTACTTGGGGGAATTGTAACTTCTCTTTGTGATTTAGTAGCAAGAACAATTTTAGCACCGGTAGAACTTCCAATTAGCGCAGTTACTTCTTTTATAGGAGCACCAATAGTTATAATTCTTATACTTAAAAGGAGGACTACTCTATGATTATATTGAAAAGTAAAGATTTATCAGTAGGTTATGGAAAAAAAATCGTTGTAGATGGAGTAAATATTGAAGTATTAAAAGGACAAGTTCTATGTTTTTTAGGAGCCAATGGAGCAGGAAAAACTACTATTTTAAGAACAGTTTCAGCATTGTTAGAACCAATCAAAGGGGAAGTATATTTAAAGGAACAAAATGTTAAAGAGATCAATAAAAAAGAATTAGCAAAGAAAATGGCATTAGTATTAACAAATAAATTTTCAGGTAGATTAATGACAGTTTATGATATTGTAGCCATGGGAAGATATCCTCATACGGATTTTTGGGGACATTTAAGTAATGAAGATAATGAAAAGATTTTAGATGCTTTAAAGGTTGTAAATGCAGATTATTTAACTGAAAGATATTTTGATGAGTTAAGTGATGGAGAAAAACAAAAAATTTTAGTTGCTCGAGCTTTAGTTCAGGAACCAGAAATTATAATTTTAGATGAACCAACAACCCATCTTGATATCCGTCATAGGTTAGAACTTATAGATATTTTAAAGAAATTAAGTAAAGAAAAGGGTATAACAGTTATTTTATCCTTACATGAAATTGATATAGCACTAAAAAGTTGTGACAAAGTTGTACTTGTAAAGGAACATAAAATTATTGCTTATGGAGCACCAGAAGATGTGGTAGATGAGAATATAATTAATAATTTATATGGACTTAAAGATGCTAATTTTAATAATCTTTTAGGTTCTGTGGAACTTGCAAATACGGGAATAAACAATGTATTTGTAATTGGTGGATGTGGATTCGGTGCATCTATTTATAGAGCATTTACAAAAGGCAACATAGGGGTTATAACAGGAATTCTTCATAAAAATGATATAGATTATGAAATAGGAAGAACTATGGGTATAAAAATGCATACTGTAGAGCCTTTTGAGAAAATAGGAGAACAAGTTTTTAATAATGCGCTGAAATCTATAGATAAAGTAAATTTAGTAATTGATTCAGGATGTCCAATAGGTACTATGAATAGAAAAAATCTAGAGTTAATTACATATGCACTTAAAGCCAATAAAAAGGTTTTTTCTTTCAGAGGTAAAGATGAAAGTTTAGAGCTATATGGTGCTTCTCTCTCAAGTAAAATTAAATATTTATCTAGTATTTCTTCTATGATGGAAAATTATAATGAAGAATTTTTACATAAAAAATAATATAAGGAGGGGATTTTCTTGATGATACATAAACTTTCAACAGGTGATAAAGTTCATAGATATCAAAAAAGTATAGTAGTAGAGTTTACGGGGGGAAGAAAGGTATTAAGTACATCTCCCTTTAATGGAGGATATAGAGAAAATTTAAAATGTGTATTTAATCATGATGGAAATCCAGGAGCTGGTATGGCATGTAAAATGAAGGCTCCAACCTATGCGGAACATCTTAGTATTATAGCGCAGGAAATAGGACTAGATCCTAAGGTATCTGCGGGGATTTCCACAGCGGCATCTATGAAAAATGTATCTATAAAAGTAACTTCTTTTGATGAGGTAACAGTAACTGCTATAGTTACTGGTGGCGTTGAAGTAAATGGAGGAAGAGTTGGAGATCCTGCATCTTATGTGCAAAAACATGGTAAAACTGAAATGATAAAGCAAGGTACAATAAATACAATTTTAGTAATAGATGCAGACCTTCCAGAGGGAACCTTAACAAGAGCACTTATAACTTGTACAGAGGCTAAAACAGCAGTATTACAAGAATTAATGGCAGGAAGCAATTATTCAAGAGGACTCGCAACAGGCTCTGGAACTGATGGAAGTATTATTATTTGCAATAGTGATTCATCTATTAAATTAACAGATGCGGGGAAACATTCAAAATTAGGAGAACTTATAGGGATTGCTGTAAAAAAAGCATTGAAAGAAGCATTAAATTTACAAAGTGGACTATGTCCATTATCCCAACACAGGGTTCTAAGAAGAATGAAGAGATTTGGAGTTAATGAAGATAGAATTTGGATTAAATATATGGAACTATTTAAAGATGAAAAAGAAATAAAACTTCTTACCAAACCAGAATTTATGCATAACTTAGATATGTTAGATGGAGATGATTTTTTAGTTACGGTATCTTCATTATATGCCCATATTATAGATCAAATGGATTGGGAACTTTTATCTAAAAAAGAAGTAATAGAGGAATGTATTTTAATTTTAAATAGAATAGAAACTAAATTTAATATAGAAAAATTCCTAGATAGTAAGATGAATTTTAATGATGAACATAAAAATATAGATTTTGTAGTTGAAAAATTAATAGAACTATTTACTATGGTTATGGCTAAAATAGTTGGGGTGAGAGAGTATGTTTAAAATAAGTTTTCTTATGTCCTCATCTGGTGCTAGCTATACCTTAAAAGAGATAAATAAAGAAATCAAAGAAGAATGTAATAAGGAAATTAACCTAGAATTTTTAGATTCATACAAAATACAAACTAATGAAGAATATTTTAACTTATGTATAGAATCCCTTAAAGAATCTAATATAATTTTTGTAACCATGCATGGAGGAGTTAGTTACTTTAAAAAATTACAGGATATCCTAAAAGTATATAAGGGTAAAAAAAGATTTTTTATATATTCTGGGGTGGAAGATGAAAATATAGAATTTCTAAAGTATTCAAGTATTTCAAAGGATGAATATAAAAATATCCTTAACTATTATGTAATAGGCGGAAAACTAAATCTTAAAAATATGGTTTTATATTTAGCCTCTGTTTATGGCAATAAAAAATATAATTATAAATCTCCTAAGATTCGTGTAAATGAGGGAATATATTATCCTAATAAGGAAATTAAAGATCCAATAGAATATATGAAAAAAATAAATACTCTAAATAAACCTATTGTGGCTATTTTATTTTATTGTACTTATTATTTTGAAAATGATTTAAGACATATAGATAAATTTATAGAAGAAATAGAATCTTTAGGTGCAATACCTGTTCCTATATATACAGCATCTGCCCCTGATAAAACAGCAAATTATAAGGGGATTCAATGGGTTATTGATAATTACTTAATTAATAATGAAAAGCCAATGATAGATGTAATTATAAACACAATGGCACATGCTCAAAGTATATTAGGAAATCCAGGAGATGGTACTAAGGGCATAGAAGAGAGTATTTTTGACAAATTAGATGTTCCTGTAATCCAAGCTATGAATACCTATCAAAGTTTAGAGTCATGGAAAAATTTTATAAAGGGTATAGACATGATGGCATTAACATCTGGAGTTTACGATCCAGAATATGATGGGCAAATCATAAGTGTTCCAACAGCTTGTTCTGAACTTATAGTAGATGAGTTTGGAGATAGATATGTATTTAAACCAATAGAAGAGAGAGTAAATAAGGTTTGTAGACTTGCCTTAAATTGGGCAAAGTTAAGAAAAACACCTAATGAAAATAAAAAAGTTGCTATTATATTTCATAATATGCCACCTAGAAACGATATGATTGGATGTGCTTTTGGATTAGATACCCCAGCAAGTGTTTTTAATATGGTAGAATCCTTGAAAAAAGAAGGGATATCCTTAGAATATAATTTTAAAAATGGTGATGAAATAATAGAAAAAATTATAGATGCTGTAAGTAATGATGAAAAGTGGCTAACACCAGAAAAGGTATGTGAAAAAAGCGTGGATTTAATAAATAAAACTACATATAATAGTTGGTTTTCAAAGTTAAGTCCTAAAGTACAAGAAAAAATGGAACATGATTGGGGAAAAGCTCCAGGAGAATTTATGGTATTTGATGATAATTTCCCAGTACCAGGTATTATTAACGGTAATATATTTATTGGGCTTCAACCTGCAAGAGGATATGAAGAACATGCAGAGGAAGTTTATCATAGCACAGATATAGTTCCACCACATCAATATATTGCTTTTTATAAATGGATAAAGAATGTATTCAAAGCAGATGTGATTGTTCATGTAGGAACTCATGGAAGTTTAGAATGGTTACCAGGAAAAGAAATAGGGCTTTCGAGAGAATGTTATCCAGATATTAATATTGATGACATTCCACATTTATATCCATATATAATTGATGTTCCAGGAGAGGGAGTACAAGCAAAGAGAAGATCCTATGCAGTTATACTAGATCATCTTATTCCTTCTTTAATGAAAAGTGGAACTTATGGAGAGATTGCATCACTGGATGAACTTTTAAGACAATATTATTTTTCTAAAACAGGAGATCTTGGAAAGCTGCCACATATTCAAAAGGAAATAATAGAATTTTCTTTAAAAAATAATTTTCTACAGGATCTAAAATTAGATAAGGAATATGCAGAGAAAAACTTTGAAGATTTTGTACAAAAGTTACATGGATGGATTGAAGAAATAAAAGGTTCCTTTATAAAAGATGGATTACATATATTTGGACAGGTACCACAGGAAGAAAGACTTGAAAATTTAATAAAAGCTCTTTTAGTTCTTCCAAATGGGGATATCAAAAGTTTATTAGAAAGTATATGTACTTTTAAAGGAAAGGATTATAAAACTTTAAAAGATAATCCCTATGATGTAAATGAAAATGGAGAAACTAATCTTATGATTTTAGATTATATGGAAAATATATCTACAGACTTAATTCACCAATTTTATGAATGTAACTTCAATAAGAAAAAAATTAAACAACTTTTAAATGATGATTTTAATGGTGAGAATACAGAAAATTTGGAAAATGTTTTAGAGTTTGTTTCTGATACTGTAATTCCTAAATTAAATCATACTGTAGATGAATTAGATAATTTTATAGAAGGAATCAATGGGAATTTTGTACATCCAGGAGCATCAGGGTGTCCAACTAGAGGGAAAGTTAACATACTTCCAACAGGTAGAAACTTTTATACCATAGATCCTTTAGCAGTACCAAGTAGGGCTGCATGGAAGGTTGGAATGAATCTGGGAGATGAACTACTAGAAAAATACTTAAAAGAAGAGGGGAAATATCCTCATAATATAGCTATAGTAGTTTATGCAGGTGAAACTATGAAAACTTGTGGAGATGATATAGCAGAAATTTTATACCTTATGGGAGTAAAACCTAAGTGGCTTGGGGATACAGATAAGGTTATAGGCATGGAAGTTATTCCTCTTGAACAATTAAAAAGACCAAGAATAGATGTAACACTAAGGATAACAGGGCTTTTTAGAGATACATTCCCAAATCTTATAGAACTTATAGAGAATGCAGTTAATAAGGTTTCATCATTAGAAGAAGATATAAATTTAAATTATTTAAGAGGTAATATTCTAAAAGAAGTAGATGAACTTATAAAAAATGGGATGAGTGAGGTAGATGCAAGGGAAGAAGCATCTATGAGAATTTTCGGATGTCCTCCAGGAACTTATGGTGCAGGAGTAGATATACTAATAAACAGTAAAAATTGGGAAAACTCCAATGACTTAGGGGATGTATATACCTTATGGGGTGGACATTCTTATGGCAGTAAAGTACATGGAAAGAAAGTAAAAGATGTTTTTGCAAGACGACTAGCTAATACTGAAATTACTATTAAAAATGAAAGTTCTATTGAAATTGATATGTTAGATAGTGATGATTTCTATAATTATCATGGTGGACTTATTTCTGCTGTAAAAAAACATTCAGGAAGTATGCCAAAGTCCTATAGTGGAAATAGTAGCGATCCTTCTTCCGTAAAAATTAAAGATATTAATGAAGAGACTTCAAGAATTATGCGTTCAAGAATTTTAAATCCTAAATGGTTTGAAGGATTAAAGAAGCATGGTTATAAAGGGGCTCAGGAAATATCTGCTATGGTGGATATAGTTTTCGGTTGGGATGCTACATCAGATATTATTGAAGATTGGATGTATGAAAAAATCAGTGAGGAATATTTGTTTAATGAAGAAAGATGTAAATGGATTAATGAAGTAAATCCTTGGGCTGTTCATAATATGACTGAAAGGTTATTAGAAGCAAATCAACGTGGAATGTGGAATGCTAAAAAAGAAAGTTTAGAGAAATTAAGAAAGCTTTATCTTTCTGTTGAAGGGGACCTAGAAGATTATGTTTAGGAAAGGACAAAATTAGCTTTGTTTAATAATGTAAAACTATTGGTCTTATGGACAACTAATGATTGTAATTTAAGGTGTAAGTATTGTTATGCAAAGGCTGGAACAAAGAAAGATTATATGGACTTTGAAACTGCCAAAAGAATTATTGAAACAATACCTAATGATAATTTTAAAATACAACTTGCAGGGGGAGAACCACTTTTGAATTTTTCTCTTATTGAAAATATGCATGATTATATACGTAAAGAAAGACCGAAAGTAAATCTTCAAATGCAGAGCAATGGAACACTAATTACAGAAAAAATTGCTAAGAGTATAAAAAAAATGAATATAGCTATGGGGATAAGCTTAGATGGAAATATAGATATAAACGAAAATCTTAGGGGAAAAACATTAGATACAATAAATGGTATAAAACTCTTAGGTAAAGAAAATGTAATGGTGAATTTAAATTGTGTTGTAACAAATAAGAGCATAGATGGATTAGATAAATTGGTAGATATTGCATATTATCTTGGAAATGTAGGGGGTATAGGGCTTGATCTTTTACGAAAAACAGGGAGAGCTATTGAAAGTGAAGTGAAATCAGCAAGTCCTATTGAAATCAAGGTAAATTTAAAAAAAGCTTATAGTCGTACAGTAGAATTATCCAAATTAACAGGTAGAAGAGTAGTTATACGAGAAATTGAAGATGCAAGAAAAAGACTTAAAGAAAATATAAGCACTACTAATTATTGTCATGCTACTTATGGGGGATCTATAGTTGGTTTACCTAATGGAACATTATATCCATGTGGTTCTTTAGTAAATATAGAAAAATATTTCATGGGAAATATTTACAAAAGAACTTCTTTGAAAACAATAAAAATCAATTATAAAAATAGTGAAATGTGTAATAGATGTAAGTACAACTCTATATGCATTAAAGCATGTCCAGCTAGAAGTATTATAAATTGTAAAGAGGGGTCTATTCCAACAGAAGATTGTACTTTAAGAAAAACTGCTTTTGAAATTGTAGAAGAAGAAATGGAAGGTTTATGCAAGGGGGATAAATTATTTTGATAAAACTTATAAATCTATCAACTTATGATACTGACCTTAAGAGGTTTCAATATGATAAAGAAAAAATATCAGATTTTATATATGAAAATAATATGCAAGGAATAGAACTTTTAAATCCTAGAGGATGGGATGAAAAGGTTATAGATAAAGAATTAATTAAAGGGGTTCATTTAAGTTACTATCCAAACTGGATTGATTTTTGGAAAGGTGATAAGAAAGCACTATTTACTCAATTTGAAAATGAAGAAGAAATTAAAAATTATTATGGGGGATTAGATTCTAAAGTTTTAATAAAAAAATATAGAGAAGAAATAAAGTGTGCAGATAAAATAGGGGCTAAATATGTGGTTTTTCATGTATCACAAGTGTATCTTAAAGAAACATTTACGTATAAGTTTTGTATTTCTAATAGAGAAGTTATAAAGTACACTATAGAATTTGTAAATGAAATTTTTAAAGAGTTGGATACAAATATAACTATATTGTTTGAAAACTTATGGTGGCCAGGTCTTACCTTTTTAGATAAGGGAGAAACAAAGAATTTCATAGAGGGCATTGAATATGAAAACAAGGGGTTTGTTTTGGATACGGGACATTTATTAAATGGTAATCCATATGTAAAAAATGAAGAGGATGGCATTGAATATATATTAAAAACTGTAAGTAACTTAGGCGAATTAAAAGATTATATAAAACTTATACACCTTAATTTATCTTTATCAGGAGAAAGTACATTAAACAAAATAAAAAAATATAGAAATGAAGAGCTAACATTAAAAACTATGAAGGAAGAAATTTGGAACCATATTATAAGTATAGATTTGCATAAGCCTTTTACAAGTAAAAATGTACAGAAAATTATTAATTTAATTAAACCTATATATGTGACTTATGAATTTATAACAAGATCGAATGAAGAACATAAGCAATATATTGAAACTCAAAACAAGGCTTTAGAGAAATAAGGACATAATTTAGGAGGGTTTAACTTGGATAGTGAAATTTTAGATGGTATATTTCACAAAGATACAAAAGAAATATTTTCATCTTTCGAAAGCTATGCAAAATGGTATATAGGGAATGAGCATATTGGAAATTACACTTGGATAGGTATTTCAACTCACAGAAGCAACTTTGAAAACAATAATTTAAAAATAGAATATGCACTAATAGATTCACTAGAAAACTTAGGCTTTAAGGTTATTCCTATATTTAATTATGCATCTTCGGAAAAGGATAGTAATACTGACATAAAAGATTTTAGAGAGATTTTAGAAACATATTTTTATTTTGAGAAAAACATAATTATTGAAGCCCTTATAAATCTTCAAATGGTAATAGCCATTGGAAATGATAAATATGATAATGTTTTTGAAAATGCCGTAAATATCTTTAAGGAAATAGATATTCCTGTTTTTAGACCTATAGTTAGCTTTTATAATACCATAGAATCCTGGGAAAATGACATTAGTGGGGTATCACAAGAATTATCTTCTGCTTTTACAATACCTGAAAAAGTTGGCATGATCGAACCAATTATAATAGGTTGCAGAAATGAAGATGGGTTATATGAACCAATTTCCAATAGAATAGAGAGATTTACAAAACGAGTTTCAAAATGGATTAATTTAAGAAAGATGAATAATAAAGATAAAAAATTAGCAATTATAATTCACAATGCCCCGTGTGCAGGAGTTGAATCAACCATTGGACTTGGTGCTGGGTTAGATGTATTTCAAAGTGTTGTAAATCTATTAAATAAATTAAAAGTACAAAATTATTTTATAGAAAATATACCTAGGGATGGAACAAGTCTATATAAACTTATTATGAAAAAAAAGGCGTACCACGATTTTAGATGGACTTCTGTTGAAGATATAGTGGAGTCTAAAGGATGTCTATATGAAATGCCTTTAAAGGGCAATGAAGGATATATGAATTTTTATAATATCTTAGAAAGTAATGTTCGTAAAGATATAGAGAAGACTTGGGGATCTCCTCCAGGAGAAAGTATGGTATATAAAAATAAAATTATAATTACAGGAATAAACTTTGGAAATATAACTGTAATGGTTCAACCTAAGAGAGGGTGTTACGGTGCAAAATGTACCGGAGAAGTATGCAAAATATTACATGATCCAGTATGTCCACCACCACATAATTATATTGCAACTTATAGATATATAGAAAATATTATGAAGGCTAATGCAGTGATTCATATTGGAACTGGTGGTAATTTAGAAAGATTACCCGGAAAAATAAATGCACTAAGTTCAAGATGTTATCCTGATATTGTTTTGGGAAACTTACCTAATATATATGCTTATAATGTTGCAATTGGAACGGAAGGAATTGGACCTAAACGTAGAAGTGAAGCAGTTTTAATTGATTATTTACCTTCTGCATTTATGTTTAATAAGGATTTTTGTGAATTAGTTAAGTTAATAGATACGTATTTTGAAGCTAAACTTACTAAAAGTAATCAAGAGTATGTTTTAAAAGAAGAAATAGAAGAACAAATAGGAAACTTAAAGGTAATACAGGAATTAATGAATGGAGAAGAATCATTTGATAGGGTAATAAAAGAGGTAAGAGATTGTCTTGTACAACAAACTAGTACAAGTACCTTAGAAAACCTTCATGTACTTGGAGAGATACCTAATTATGAAGAGATTACTTCTTTAATTAATGAGTATATACAAAATCAAGATAAATATAAAAATTATTTAAAACCTCTATGTAAAAATGACTTTTACTATAAGGAACTAATTTTAAATATAATTGAGGACATACTTAATAAAAGCCCAAATTTAGAAGTTAAATATGGAAAAATTAATAAGGCAATATTAGAAGAATTACAAATAGAAATAGTGAATATCTATAAAAATTTACTTTTATGCAATGAAGAAATATTAAATCTTATAAAGGCTTTAGAAGGGAAATATATAGCACCAGGACTTTCAGATGTTCCTAGTGATAATTTAAAAAATATTATTCCAACAGGAAGAAATTTTTATTTATTAGACTGCGAAAAAGTACCCACAAAAGAAGCCTATAAGGTTGGATGTTCCTTAGCTGCAAAACTTATAGATAAATATGTATCAGAAGAGGGGAAATTTCCAGAAAAAATATCTATGAATATGATATCTACAGATATTTCACAAGGAAAAGGAGAACAATTATCTCAAATTTTAAATTTACTAGGGGTAATTCCAGTATGGGATAGTTCAGGTAAAGTACAGGGAATATCCATTATACCTTTAAAAGAATTAAAGCGCCCAAGAATTGATGTAATAGTTCGTATATCAGGGGTTTTAAGGGATTCTTTCCCTAGTGTTATTAAATTTTTAGATAAGGCAATTATTTCAGTTGCTTCTCTTTCTGAACCAGAAGAATTAAATTCTGTAAGAAAAAACACTTTAAAATTACAAAATTATCTTAAGAGTATAGGAGAAATAGATAATATAGATAGACGCTCTACCATAAGAATATTTGGAGATAAGCCAGGAGCATATGGTGCTGGTGTAGATTTAGCATTAAAGGCTAGTGCTTGGGAAAAGGAAAAAGATCTAGCAAAGGTTTTTGTGCAATTTTCTTCATATGCCTATGGTGAAAATTTAAATGGATTAGATACAAAACATGAATTTATAGAAAATGTTAAGAAATCAGATGTATCTTATGAATTCAGTAATAATAAAAGAAATAATTTAATTTCTTGTAGTTTTTCTTCTACGGTACAGGGGGGATTTAAGATACTAAAGGAGATTTCGGATAGTAGGGAATTAAAACAGTATCATGGATCTACTAAAGACAAAGATAATATTAAAATTTCTCTATTAAAAGAAGAACTAAAAAATAATATGAAAGAAACCCTATTTAATCCACTTTGGAAGGAAAATATGAAAACTAAAGGATATAAAGGTGCAGCTGATATTATGATGGCTATGCAAAATGTATTTAGTTGGCAATGTACTTCTGAAATAGTTGATAATAAAGATTTAGATAAATTAGTCCAAATATATATAAATGATAAACAAATGTTTAACTGGTTTAAGGACAATAATCCATATGCTATAGAAGAAATTGCTAGAAGATTTTTGGAATTAAATGAAAGAAAAAAATGGATTCCTAATAAAGAAACTCTAAAGGTTTTAAAAAGGGCTTACATAGATATAGAAGGGGATATGGAAGAAAGTATGGAAGGCTCAAAAGGGGAAACTCAAGGAGGAAATATAGAGATAGTAACTTCAAAGGATATATCTGCTTGGAACAAGCAATTAAAAGATATAGAAAAAATTTTAAAATAAACGGGGGTATATTTTTATGAAAAAACTTAGAGTATTTGTATCAATGGTATTACTTGCTTCAATGATTAGTTTAACAGCATGTGGAAGTAAAGCAGCCACAGAAAATAAGAACACTGCAAAGGAAACTTCAACTGTGGAAACAGCTAAGAATTCAGAAAAAACTGAGGAAAAGAAAGCATCTTATCCATTAACAATAAAGGATGACTTAAAAAATGAAGTAGTTCTAAAAGAAAAACCTAAGAAAATAGCTGCAATTTCAAACACATATTTAGATATATTGTATGCAGCAGGTGGAAAATCTATTGCTAGAACTGATTCAAGAAACCCAAATTTACCAAAGGAAATTAAGGATTTAGAAAGTGTTGGTGCAGTCTATAATGTAGATGTTGAAAAGCTTATTTCTTTAAAGCCTGATTTAGTTATATCTCAATTTGGACTACAAAATAAAATAGTTCCTATACTTCAAAAAAGTAATATACCTGTTATAAGTTTAAATATGAAAAGTTATGATGATGTAGTAGAAAAACTTAAATTAATGGGTCAAATAACAGAAAATGAAGATAAGGTTGAAAAAATTATAAATGATATGAATTCTAAAAAAGAGGAATTAACAAAGAAACTTCCTGAAAAACCTAAAAAAGTAGCTATCTTATATGTTAACGGAAAAGGGGTATTAACAAAACTTGACAATAGTCTTGCAGGAAATGTTGCTAAAGAACTTAAATTAGATAATATGTCATCAGGGCTTAAACCAGAAAAAATGGGTAGTGAAAATGCACCATTTAGCATGGAAAAAATAGTAGAAAGTAATCCAGATGTTATTTTAGTTACTACTATGGTTAGCTCAAGAGAAAAAGCTGAACAATGCATTAAAAAGAATCTTGAAAGTAATCCTGCTTGGAAAGAGTTAAAGGCAGTAAAAGAAAATAAAATGGTATTTTTACCTCAAAGTCATTTTCTATCTAATCCAGGAGATAAATATGTGGAGAGTATAGAATTTATGGCAAGAGCAGTTTATCCGGAGGTATATGGAAATGTTGAGGAAATGGGAATCAAATAAGAAAGTTGAGCCAAAGGAAATTAGCAATACTTTAAATGATGATAATAAAACTAAGTTTTATAGATTAAATATAATTTTTATATTAATTATAGGTGCCATAGTTAGTTTTTTTATAAGTAATATGTTTGGAACAATGAAACTTTCAGTAAAAGAGATATGTACGGCCTTAATTAATACAACAATGGATTCAAAACGTATCGTAATATGGAATGTTAGGGTTCCTAGAAGTATTTTAGCAGCATTAGTAGGAATAAATTTATCAATTTCTGGTGCAATATTGCAAGGGGTTATGAAAAATCCCCTTGCAGACCCAGGAATAATAGGTATTTCCTCTGGTGCAGGACTTACAGGTATTGTACTTTTAATTATATTTCCAGAATATCAAGGACTTTTAACTCCTGTAGCGTTTTTAGGTGCCATGGGTGCTGCACTTTTAATTTATGCTCTTGCATGGAAGGGTGGAATTCAACCAATGAGGGTTATTCTTTCTGGAGTTGCAGTATCTAGTCTTTTAGGAGCGGGAATATCAGCACTTTTAGTATTTTATAGCGATAGAGTACATGGAGCTTTAATGTTTATGACAGGAGGACTTTCGGCTAGAAGCTGGCCACAAGTTTCTGTAATTTTACCTTACACCATAATAGGAGTTATAATAGCAATTTTATTAAGTGAAAAAATGAATATTTTAATTCTTGGGGATGATGTGGCTAGAAGTCTTGGACTTAATGTAGAGGGTACTAGAATGATTATGACAGCTGTAGCAGCTATTTTAGCCGCAAGTGCTGTATCAGTAGTAGGACTTTTAGGATTTGTAGGACTTATAGTTCCTCATACAGCAAGAATTATAGTAGGCTCTAATTATAAATATTTAATCCCAACATCAGGACTTTTAGGTGCTATAGTTCTTTTACTTTGTGATACATTATCTAGAACTGTATTTAGTCCTGTAGAGATACCAGTAGGGGTTGTTATGGCTGTTTTAGGTGCTCCATTTTTCCTATATTTATTAAGAAAGGCTTAGGTGATAAAATGAAAGAATTTATATTAGAAGGCAGAAATATCACCGTTAAAATTAAGGAAAAAACTATTATAAAGGATATAAATATAAGTGTTTCAAGTGGAGAAATAGTTTCTATTATAGGGCCTAATGGATCAGGTAAAACCACATTACTTAAAGTACTATCAAGAAATTTAAAAGGGTATACTGGAGAGGTATTTTTAAATGGAAAACCTATAAAAATTTTTAATAATAAAGAAGTAGCCAAAAATATGGCATATGTTTCTCAAAGCTATAATGCTTCTTTAGATTTAACGGTACGTGAATTAATTACCTATGGAAGATATGCATATAAAAGTTTATTTAAAGGCAATTCAGATGAAGATATAAAAAGAATTAATTGGGCATTAGAAAGAACTAATTTAACTCAGCTTCAAAATAGAAAACTTAATACCCTATCTGGTGGTGAAAGACAAAGGGCATGGATTGCTATGTCACTTGCTCAAAAACCAAAGATACTTCTTTTGGATGAACCTACTACTTATTTAGATATATGTCATCAAGTAGAACTTTTACAGCTTATAAAATCATTAAATGAAGAAGATAATTTAACAGTATTGATGGTACTACATGATATAAATCAAGCTGCTCAGTTTTCACATAGACTCTTTGTAATTAAAGAAGGGATATTAGTAAAAGATGGTTCAAGCAAAGAAATCATAACAGAATCCAATCTAAAAAATATTTTTAATATAAATTCTAAAGTATTTAAAAGAGATGATACAGATAAACCTTATTTTTATGTTTTATAAAAGTTTATATGCACATACAAGATAAAAAAATTAGTTTTAGTTTATGTAATCTACATTAAAACAAAAGGAGGGAAAACATATGAAAATTACTGTAATTACAATTTCTAATGTGGCATTAAATTATCTTATAAAAGTTCATGAGGAAATAAACAAGGTTGATTCTACTGTATTAGAGTTAAAATTATATAATGGTAAGGATAGATTAAGTAAAGAACAAGGTGAAAAATTTTCATTAGATGTAAAAAATTCAGATATAGTTTTAATAGATCTTATGGGTGCACCTATAGAAAACTATTCTTTAGTGGAAAGAGTTTGCAAAGAAGCAACTTGTAATGTAGTTCCTATAGGAGATAGAAGTTCTGCACTTCAAAAATCCATGAAACTTGGCAGATTAAATATGGAAAGTATGATGAAAAAGAATTCTTCAAAATCGCCTAAAAAAGCTAATATGCAAAAGATGATGAAAATGATGGATATGTCTGAAAAGCTAGGTAGTATGTTGCCTATAGGTATACTAAAAGACATGAAAAATCTATCTTATATAGGAAAGTATTGGACTAATTCTTCTTTGGAAGACTTTAGAAATTTAATTTATCTTTTACTTAGAGATTATGGAAATATAAAAAGTTTTCCTAAGTCACATGAACCTATAGAGATTAAAAATATAACTTTTTATGACTTTCAAAATGAAGAAAGATATATGTCTTTTAAGAAATTTAAAGATAATATAGAGTTTAATAGTATAAAACCCACTATATTATTTTTATTTAGTGGATACAATTATCCAACAGATACTATTAGTCAGGTTAAAAAGATATATCATAGTTTTAAAGCAAAATTTAATATAGTTCCTCTAGCATTTCCCTCTTCTGCTTTAAGAAATAATGAGGAATTAAGTGATTATATAGATAGCATAGATATAAAAATAGAATTAATAATAAATTTTCTCCCTTTTAGACTAGGTGCTGGGCCTATGGGTGGAGATGCAGACAAGGCATTAAAACTTTTAAGAAAGTTAAATGTACCTCTTTTACATCCTATTTTTATGGGAAGAAAGACTATAGATCAATGGAAAAATAGTTTATCTGGATTTAATACTTCTGAATTTTTAGTATCTGTAATGCTTCCAGAACTAGATGGAGCCACTAATATAATTCCCATAGGTGGTTTAAATATCAAAGAAAAGAATAAAAAATATGGATTGGAACTTTCAGATCTTACTCTTATAGAAGAAAGAGTTCTAAAGTTAAGGGAGATTTCTGTTAACTTAGTTAAATTAAGAAGAAAGAAAAATAATGAAAAACGAGTTGCAATTGTATGTTACGATTATCCACCAGGAGAAGCTAATCTTTTTGGAGGAGCTTTTTTAGATACTTTTAAGTCACTAGAAAACATAATAGAAACCTTGAAAAAGGAAGGATATAATGTTAATTCTTTAAAAAGTAAGGTTCTTAAAGAAACTTTTATAGAAAAAGGTCTAGTAAATTCTCCTAAATGGAAAAGTGAACAGTGCGAAAAAAATTGTATAAAGTATGATACCCAAAAATATGAGAGGTTTTTAAACTCTCTATGCCATAAAGAAAATATAAATAAGCAATGGGGAGAAGCACCAGGAGAAATTATGAGTCTTAATAAAGACTTTTTAATTCCGGGGATTATAAATGGAAATATATTTATAGGATTACAACCATGCAGAGGAATTCATGAAAATCCAGAGAAACTCTATCATGATAAAGAACTTTTACCTCATCATCAGTATTTAGCCTTTTATAATTATTTAAAAGAAGAGTTTAAAGCAGATGTAATACTTCATATAGGTACTCATGGTACTATTGAATTTTTAAAGGGAAAAGAATGTGGTATGTCAGGAAAGTGTTTCCCAGATATTTTAACAGGAGCAATTCCTCATTTGTATTTATACTATGTAGGAAATCCATCAGAAGCTATGATAGCTAAAAGAAGGTCTTTAGCAACTTTAGTAAGTTATATGCCACCAATGTTTACAGAAAGTGAATTATACGGTGAATATACCAATATAGAAAACTTATTTCATAAATACTATGAATGTGAAAGATTAAATCCAGCCTTATGCGAAGATATAGAAAAAGAAATAAGAATTTTAAGTGAGAAAAATAATGTTAAATATGATTCATTAGATGAAATTGAAAGAGAACTTTATAGAATGAAAAATTCATTAATACCAAAAGGACTTCATGTATTTGGTGATGCATATTCAAGTGAAGAAGCATTTAATTATGTAAAACATATTCTTTCTTTCAATAGACCGAGTGGAAAATCTTTAACTTCTTTATTAGCAAAGTTAAAAAATAAAAACTATGAAGAGCTTTTAAATAAAAATAAAGTACTAGAATTACAATCCATAAAAGATGAAATGAAGCAAATATTAAAAACTTATATAGAAGAAGACCACTTAAAATTAAGTGAAGATATAGGCAATATTGAAGTTATAAATGAAATAGAAAATGAGTTAAAAAAAGCTAAGAAAATATATAAAAGTGTTCTTAATTGTCATGAATTCAAAGGACTTTTGAAGGGATTATCTGGAGAATATATAGAAAGCAAGCTAGCAGGGGATATTATAAGAAGTCCAGAGGTTATGCCATCTGGATATAATCTTCATCAATTTGACCCTTTTAGCATTCCATCACCTTTTGCCTTTAATAGGGGAGTTCATATAGCAGAAAATACAATAGAAAATTATAAAAAACAAAATAATACTTATCCAGAGAGTATAGCAGCTGTACTATGGGGACTTGAAACTTCAAGAACTGGTGGAGAAACTCTAGGCCAGATATTAACGTATATAGGCGTAAGGTTTAAGACAAACACTAGAGAATTTAAAAATAAATTTGAAATAATTCCTCTTACAGAATTAAGAAGACCAAGAATAGATGTAGTTGTTAATATATGCGGATTTTTTAGAGATATGTTTCCTAATTTAATGGAGGAACTTACTAGATTATTCGTTGAAATAAGTAATTTAGATGAAGATGAAAATATGAACTATGTAAAAAAACATACGTGTATTTTATATAAAGAGCTTTTAAAAGAGGGGTATTCAGAGGAAGAAGCTAAAGAATTAAGTTGTGCAAGACTTTTTGGACCTTCAGAAGGTGAATATGGTACAAGTGTAACAAGTTTAATAGAAACTAAAAATTGGACTAGTGAAAATGATATAGGAGCTTCTTATGTAGATAGTCTAAATCATGTTTATACTAATAACTTTAGAGGAAAACCAGCTAAAAAGTTATTTAACCAAAATTTATCTGCTGTAGATATAGTATCTCAAATTAGGAGTAATCATGAATATGAAATTACAGATTTAGACCATTATTATGAATTCTTTGGAGGACTTTCAAAGTCGGTAGAAATGGCTAAGGGAAAGAAAGCGTCTATGTATATAACAGATACTACAGGAGAAGATATTCTAACAGAAAGTGTAGAAAAATCTATTAATAGAGGGGTAAGAACTAGACTTTTAAATCCTAAATGGATAGAAGGACTTTTAGAACATGATTATCATGCAGGTTCAGAAATAAATAAAAGATTTGAAAATATTTTAGGATTATCTGCAACCACAAATAGTGTGGAGCAATGGATATATAATGATATGTTTGATACCTATGTTACAAATGAAGGTTTAAAGGAAAAGCTTAAGGAAAACAATAGTTGGGCTTATATGGAAATGCTTAATTTCATGATGGAATACGAAAAAAGAGGATATTGGAAAGCTAATAAAGAGCAATTACAGAAACTAAAAAGAGAAATCTTAGATTTAGAAGGAAATTTAGAAGAATAAGAAAGATATTTGAAGAAAAGTAAAAAGTATTCGATTAATTATTATATGTAGTATTTAGATTTACTATAAAAATATAAAATTAGGTTGAATATATATGAATAAATTTTTGGAAGATTTTAAAAGTACTAAGGTTCTTAATACAGAAGATTTCTTAAGAATAAAAAAATACATAGATAATAAATTTAGTTCTTTGGATAATAAGCCAAAGGCTGATATTCTATGTACAACAATTCATCAAATCTTGGATAAGTTTATTATAGGTGAGGATTCCGATCTTGATTCTAAGGTTAAACAGGAGGTATTAAGAACTAATATTTTTGGTGGACAGCCTACTACTTATTTGTATGATGTTTTAATTACATATCTAAAACAATGTGACTTTAATAAAAGTAATACTATAGAAAGGTTAATTTCTTGGATAAAGAAATATTCAAAGACTAGTATAAATGAAGAATCTTTTATTACTTTTTTATATGAAGAGAGATATATAAATGAAACACAAAGGGAAAAGCTAGTTCAGGAACTTGTAATAGTACAGGATAAAAGTGAAATAGTTAAAAGAGAAAACCATAAAGATAATCTAACCTTTAAAGATGTTGAAGAAAAACATCAAAATGATGAAATTGCAGTTACCACTATTAAAAAACAGAACTTAATAGAATCAAAAACCATTATTAATAAAAACAATAAGAAAAAACACTATAGAGTTACGGTAATAGGCATTATAGTGATTTTAATTCCAAGTTTATACTTAGGAGTTAAATTAAAAAATAGGAAAAATATAAATGAAATAAGTTTGATTAATAATGAAGAAGCTAAAGAAGTTTCTACTATTTTAGGATCTAAGCTTAAAGGTAAAACTTTTAATCCAAATGTGCCTGAATATATGAAATATAAAGAAATAGATAAGGAAAAATTACGGGGATATTTAAAGACTAGAAATTCCTTATTATTAGAAGAACCTTATTTTTCATCTATAATTTGTTCTGCCAAAGAATTTAATTTAAATCCTATAGTTCTTTTTTCTATAACAGGACAAGAACAAGGATTTGTACCTAAGGATCAAACTGAGGCTAAAAAAATAGCCAATAATCCTTTTAATGTTTTTCATAGTTGGCAAGAATACAATACAGATATTAAAGATTCCTCTGAAATAGCAGCCAGAACTGTATTTAATATATGTAGAGAGATGCCTAAGGATGAAAATGTATTTAAATGGATAAATAATACTTATGCAGAAGATAAAAATTGGCACAAAGGTGTAGAAAGCTTTTTTAAACTTCTTAATTAAACATATTTTATGACTTTAATAATTAAAAATGAAGTTACATATTTGGGGGAATAAATAATGAAAAATGTAAGAAGTGTATATCCATTTACAGCTATAGTTGGACAAGAAGCTATGAAAAAAGCACTAATTCTTAATGTTATAAATCCATCGCTTGGAGGGGTTTTAATTAAAGGAGAAAAGGGAACTGCAAAATCTACAGCTGTACGTGCTATAGCTGAACTTTTACCAGAAAGAGCAGAGGTAAAGGGGTGTAAATTTGGTTGCAATAGCGAAGATAAAAGTTTAATGTGTGATCAATGTAAAGAAAAACTTCAAAATAATGATAAGCTTGAAACTGAAATGAGAAAAATGAAGGTAATAGATCTTCCTGTAAGTGCTACAGAAGATAGAGTTGTGGGTACTTTAGATATTGAATATGCTATAAAAAATGGTAAGAAAAAGTTTGAGCCAGGAATTTTAGCAGATGCTAATAGGAATATTTTATATGTGGACGAAATTAATCTTTTGGATGATCATATAGTAGATGTATTGTTAGACTCTGCAGCTATGGGAGTAAATACTATAGAAAGAGAAGGAGTTTCTTTTTCACATCCTGCAAAGTTTATATTAGTTGGGACTATGAATCCAGAAGAAGGAGATTTGCGTCCTCAACTTTTAGATAGATTTGGAATGGTTGTTGATGTTATAGGAGAGCATGAAGTAGAAAAAAGAGTAGAAGTAATAAAAAGAAGAATTAATTATGAAAAGGATCCAGAAAATTTTATAAAAGAATTTGAGCCAGAGCAAAAAGAATTAAGAAATAAAATTGCAAAGGCTAAAGAGATTTTAAAGGATGTAACTTATGATGATAATATATTAGAAATAGCTGCAACTATTAGTATTGAAATGGACGTAGATGGACATAGAGCAGATATAAGTATGATTAAAACAGCAATGACCATAGCTGCCTTTAATGGAAGAACTTTAGTTACAAAAGAAGATATGTTAGAAGCTGCTAAGTTTGTAATTCCTCATAGAATGAGAAAGAAACCTTTTGAAGAAGGATATATGGATATTTCTAAAATTGAAGAAATTATAAATGGAAATAAAGAAAACTAAAATAGATTGGAGAGTTTTCTAAATGAATAGAAATTATGTTTATCCTTTCGTAGCAGTTATAGGACAAGAGGATGTTAAAAAAGCACTTATATTAAATCTTATTAATCCATTAATAGGTGGAGTTTTAATAACTGGAGAAAAGGGAACAGCTAAATCAACTTTAGTTAGAGGATTAGAAAAGTTAGAGGATTCTATAAAAGTTATTGATCTTCCACTAAATATAACGGAAGATAGACTTTTAGGAACTATTGATATAGAAAAAGCTATTTCACAAGGGGAAAAAACCTTTGAAGGTGGAATTTTAGAAAAAGCTAATGGTAATATTTTATATGTGGATGAAATTAATCTTTTAAGTAAGCATATAGTAAATTGTTTATTGGAAGTAGCATCATCAGGGGTAAACAGAATAGAGAGAGAGGGCATTTCCTATATTCATGAATCTAGATTTGTATTAGTTGGGACTATGAATCCAGAAGAAGGACAGCTTCCAACTCAATTATTAGATAGATTTGGATTATATGTTTCTGTTAAAAGTAGTAAAAATATTTTTGAAAGAAAAGAAATAATAAAAAGAAGAATTAAATATGAGGAAAATCCAATAAAGTTTATAGAGGAGTTTAAAGAAGAAACTTACATTCTCTATAATAAAATTAAAAATGCTAAAAACACCTTTGAAAAAGTTAAAGTTTCAGAGGAGATTTTAAAATTAGCAGCAGAAATTTCAGAAGAAGCTCATTGTGAAGGGCATAGGGCAGAACTTGTAATAATAGAAACATCAAAAGCAATAGCAGCCTTTGATAATCGAATAAATGTAACATCACAAGATGTAAAAGAAGCGGCTAAATTTGCATTACCTCATAGAATGAGAGATTTTAAGGAACAGCAAAATGATATAAATAATAATGAACATCAGGAAAACACAGAAGAAGAAAATAAGGAAGAATGTGAAAATCAAGAAGAGAATCAGGAGAATGAAAGTAATGAATCTCAGGAAAATACAGAAAAAGAAGATGAGATTTCTCCTAAAACTGAACAAGAGGAAGAAAATGAATTAGACAGTGAAAATGAAGAAAAGTTAGATGAAAATTATCCTAAAGATAATCCTGATATAAAAGAAACCATAGACGACATAGGAGAAATGTTTAAAGTTAAAACTCTACATATTGAACCTATGGATAGAAAGAAAAGAAATGGTACAGGAAAAAGGGCAAGGACTAAAACTAATTTAATTCAAGGAAGATATGTAAGATATACTTTTGTTAAAGATAAGGTGAGAGACTTGGCTTTTGATGCTACTTTAAGGGCAGCAGCAATTCATCAAAAGGGAAGAGATAAAAATGGACTTGCTATATGCATAAATAAAAGTGATTTTAGAGAAAAGGTAAGAGAAAAACGTACAGGAAGTACCATATTATTTGTAGTAGATGCTAGTGGATCTATGGGTGCTAAAAAAAGAATGAAGGCAGTTAAAGGTGCCATTATATCTCTTCTTACAGATGCCTATGAAAAAAGGGATAAGGTAGGAATGATTGCTTTTAGAAAAGATACAGCAGAAGAATTACTTCCAATTACTAGAAGTGTAGAACTTGCAGAAAAAAGCTTAAAATCCCTTCCAACAGGAGGAAAGACCCCATTATCAATGGGACTGAATAAAGCCTATGAAGTTTTAAAATTAGCAAAGAAAAAAGATCCTGAAATAGTTCCTGTTATAGTACTTGTATCTGATGGAAGAACTAATGTAGCATTAAATCATAAGGAAGATCCTTTTGAGGAAGCTATTAAAATAGGTAAACAAATTGAAAATGATAAAATTCAAACTATAGTTGTAGATACAGAACAAGACTTTATAAAATTAGAATTAGCAAAAGAATTGGCAGAAGTTATGAATTCACAGTATTATAAGTTGGAGGATTTAAAAGGACAAGAAATTGCTTCAGCTATAAGAGATAGAATATAAAATTTAATAAAAGAGTTAATAAAAAGCAGAAAACTAAGATATATGATAATTTCTTGTGGTTTTCTGCTTTTATTATTTAAGAAGTATGTTTTATTATGTGTATGCTTGTAGACTAATAAAAAATATTGAAGTAAAATATAGATGAAATAATAAGAATATTCATATAAATTAAGTGTATTGGACAAGGTTCATACCTTACAAGAGTCAACAAAATTAGAAGAAAATAAGGAGGGATGCAATATTATTATAAAGTTCATTAGAAATATAACAAAAGGATTTAGTGGTATAACCTTAAATGTTGGACCAGTTGGATTTAACTTTGATAGGAGTGGCTCTTGTCGAGTATATGATTTAAAGTGAAGAGTTTTATAAATATATTTCAGGAGGAAATATGGGGTTATTTGGTAGAGATTATAGGGTTTTAACACAAGAAGAAAGAAAACAATGGAATGAGGTTCTAGAGCGAGAAAAATATAATGAAGATGGTAGTAGATTAGCAATAGGAAAACGAAATTTGTTTAGAGAATATCCGAAAGCAGCAAGATATTATGATAAATTATTTCCTAATAATTATTTAGATATAGTTGATTTACAAGATAATGAGAAATTACAATATTTAAATGAAGGTTTTAAAACTTTACTAGATTCAAAATGTAATGAACAAGAAATATTGAAATATATAAAAGATAATCAAGCATATTACATTATAGGTTCTATATTTTTACAATATAATTTTGGACATCATGAAGCATATATTTTTCCAGAATTTCAGTTAAGTACAAATTACAGGGTAGATTACTTATTAGTAGGAAGAAGTTCTGGTGGTTATGAGTTTATATTTATTGAATTGGAGCATCCTTATGGGAGTGTAACTAAACAAGATGGCAATTTAGGAGAAGTGTTTAGAAAAGGAATTGAACAAACTAAGGATTGGAAAAGATGGCTTGATAGAAATTATCAATCACTTAGAGAAAATTTTGATAATAACATTAAAGAACATGATCGATTACCAAGTGAGTTTATAGGATATGATCCAACAAGAATACATTATGTTGTAATTGCAGGAAGAAGAAAAAATTTTAAGGAAAATACTTACTGCATAAAGAGAGAACATCAAAAAGATCAAAATATATTACTTTTACATTATGATAATCTTTTAGATTTCTCTAAAAATATTATTGGAAAATTATCATATTAAGTATGGGAGAATATATATGTTTGAATTGGTTTGGAAAAATATAATTTTTAATGAAGGACAAATATTTGTAACTAAAAGTAATATTAAATTTAAATATAAAGTTAAGGGAAATGTTATTATTCCTGATAGAACAAACTATCCATTAAATAAAAATGATTTTAAGAAGGTATATAATTTATTACCGTTAGATGGACCAGGAAAGATAAACAATATAGTTAGAGGACCATCATATATTTGGGCTATATTAAATGATAATAGAATTATAGAATAATATAAACCACACAATTAATCTTGTGTGGTTTGTTCATTAAGGTTAGAATCCAAGGTATTTAGTGCATTTTTAAGCATATTTTTATTTCTGTGTTGATAAGTATTTGTAGTGAATACGGGAGTATAGTCTTCTAATAGATCACTAACTGTTTTTTCATCAATGCCTAATAGAAGGTTTTTTTAAACCATCTGTAATAGTAGAAACTAGAAATGAATATCAATTATATTGGAAAATATATAATAATATATATAAAGAAAAATAGAATAAGATACAGAATAAGTTAGTTTCTTATTTTAATACAGATATTAAAGCGAAGAATCCAGCTAAATTATTAAGAGTTCCATTTACTTACTGGATGAAAGATAAGAATAATCCTTATAAAGTTACAATTAAAGAAAGTAATACAAAGCCATTTAGCTTCAATAATAAAAACTATACAAAGTAAAGTCTCAGTAAGAATGGCATTGTTAGCGTTCTTGAAGCTATGTGAAAAGGTTAATGATGATTGTCCCAGAAGAGTTTTATATAAGATCTAAAGTTGAAGCATTAAAAAAGAATGTTAAGGATACAATTCAGTTTTATAGAATTCCTTCTTTTACAATAGAAGCTTTACAACAAAGCGATGCTATACCAAAAATATGGTTTGAAAATAATTGTACTATGAAAGGAATGTCTAGGGAAATGATTTATAGAACATTTTGAGAAGAGATAGCTGATGAAGTATATTCCAAAAGAAAGGGAATATTTTCTACTGAGAAATCCTATGAATTTCAGGATAGGCTAGAGAAGCTAATAATCAAATAAAAAAGGATATAATATAGAATCTGAGATATTAGCTAAAATGAATGGGTGGAAAACTATAAATGAAATAAATGCGAAAAGAGTTTTATGAGATAGCTTAAATAAATCATAAATTTCGTTGAAAACATACGCCAAGACGAATAGAATATAACTAAGTATATAATTTTAGGAGGAGGTAGAGTATGCTTAATTATATGACAGTAGAAGATGAATCAGAAGCTTGGTGTATTTCTAAAAGAAGAGTACAAGTATTATGTGTAAGTGGAAGAATAGATGGTGTAATAAAGCAAGTGGGGGATGGCTATTCCTAAGAGCACAACTAAACCTGAATCGCTAAGGCCAAGGAAAAAAGTGTAGTTGATATAGTTAATATAAGGAAGAAAGGATATAGTTAACATGAAGACTTTAGATAATAAATTAAGCAAAATAGGAGATGAATTAAAGCTTAATATTGAAAAAGGAAGTAAGATATCAATAATTTCTTCGTACTTTTCTATATATGCATTTAAAGAGCTAAAGAAGGAATTGAATAAAATAGATGAATTAAGATTTATTTTTACAGAACCAATATTTAAAGAAGACAGTATTAATGAAAAAAGAAACTACTCATTAGAGCAAATTAGTAGTGAAAAGTTATTTTCGGGGAATAAATATGAATTGAAATTAAGGAATGAACTTACACAAGCTAGTATAGCAAAAGAATGTGCGGAATGGATTAAAGAAAAGGTTAAGTTTAAATCATCTAAATTTCAAGGGATGGTTGGTAGTAAGTTTATACATATAAAAAATATTAGAAAAGATGATTTGTTGATTAATAATACAAATGATTTTTCAGCCAGTGGTTTGGGATATACAAAATCGGATCAAATGATATTTGCAAATTCTATAAATGATAAACCCATGACGGAGCAAATGTTACAAATGTTTGATATGTTTTGGTCAAATGAAGATATGCTAGAAGATGTTAAAAGTAAAGTTCTTGACAGTGTAGAGAAAATATATAAAGAAAATACACCAGAGTATTTATATTTTGTGACTTTATATAATATATTTAGGGATTATTTAGATGAGTTGACAGAAGATAATATAGTTAAATCTAAAACTGGTTTTAAGGATACTTTAATTTGGAATAAACTTTATAAATTTCAAAAAGATGGAGTATTAGGGGCGATAGATAAGATAGAAAAATATAATGGTTGTATTATTGCAGATAGCGTAGGACTTGGTAAAACTTTTTCAGCTTTAGCAGTTATTAAGTATTATGAATTAAGAAATGACAGAGTATTAGTGCTTTGTCCTAAAAAACTTAGGGACAACTGGCTTGTATATACTCAAAATGATAAAAGGAATATTCTTGTAGATGATAGATTTAATTATGATGTATTAAACCATACTGATTTAAACAGGTATAATGGAATGTCTGGAGATATTGATTTATCAACTATTAATTGGAGTAATTATGATTTAATTGTAATTGATGAATCTCATAACTTTAGAAATAATTCAGCAAGAAATAATACTGAAACTAGGTATTCTAGATTAATGCAAGAAGTTATAAAAAAGGGAGTAAAGACAAAAGTATTAATGCTTTCAGCTACTCCGGTTAATAACAGAATGAATGATATTAAAAATCAAATAGCATTTATGACAGAAGGAAGAGATGATGCTTTTACAGATGAAGGGATAAAGAGTATTGAACTTACATTAAGAAAAGCTCAAATGATTTTTAATAAATGGAGTAATTCAGAGGAAGAGGAAAGAACATTAGATAATTTCTTGGAGCAAATGAATGCAGATTACTTTAAGTTACTTGATACAGTAACAATTGCTCGTTCAAGAAAGCATATTGAAAAATATTATAACATAAAAGAAATAGGAAAGTTCCCAGAGAGAATGTTACCTTTAAATATAAAGTCAGACATAGATTTAGCAGGTGAATTTCCTAAATTAGAAGAAATCAATAAGGAAATAATGAGATTAAAATTAGCTGCATATTCACCATTATCATATGTTCTTCCACATAAAAAAAATCAATATAGTAAAAAGTATGACATTGTTGTTAAAGGTGGAGTTTCAGTATTTAAACAAACTGATAGAGAAAATAGTATAATTCACTTAATGAGAGCTAGTATATTGAAGAGAATGGAGAGTTCCATTCATTCTTTTGGACTAACTATAGCTAAGGTATTAAAACAAGTAAATTCATTAATAGATAGGATTGAAAATTACAATGGTAATTATGATCCAACAGTCAATATTAATGATGTAAATATTGAAGATAACGATTTACATAACTTATTAATAGGTAATAAAGTTAAAGTTCTTATACAAGATGTAGATAAGATTAAATGGAAACAGGATTTAGAATATGATAGAGAGAGACTACAACACCTTCTTTTTGAAGCAGCAAAAGTTACAAAAAGGAAAGATGATGCTAAGCTTAATGATTTGAAGAAGGTATTGGAAAATAAATTTAATAATCCTATTAATCAAGGAAATAAGAAAGTTATAATATTTACAGCTTTTGCAGATACTGCAGAATATTTGTATGAACAAATAATGCCATGGGCTCGGGAACTGTATGGACTTTATTCTGCAATTGTTGTAGGCGCAGGTGCTAATAAAACAAATTTAAAAGGAATAAAAACAGATTTAAATGGTATATTGACTAACTTTTCGCCTAGATCAAAGGAAAGAGATAAAGTAAATCCATGTATAGCAGATCAATTAGATATTCTTATAGCTACAGATTGTATATCAGAAGGGCAGAACTTACAGGATTGTGATTTCTTAATTAACTATGATATACATTGGAATCCTGTTAGAATAATTCAAAGGTTTGGTAGAATAGATAGAATAGGATCTATTAATAAAAAAATACGCTTAGTAAATTTTTGGCCTAATATGGAACTTGATGAGTATATTAATCTAGAAGCTAGAGTTAGTGGTAGAATGGTACTTTTAGATATATCAGCCACAGGAGAAGAAAACATTATTAGTTATGACGAAAAGAAAAAGATGAATGATCTTGAGTATAGAAAGAAACAGTTAAAGAAATTACAAGAAGAGGTAGTAGATCTAGAAGATATATCGGGTGGAATTTCTATAACTGATTTAACTATGAATGATTTTAAAATGGATTTAATGGATTATTTAGATAATAATAAACAAGAATTAGAAAAAGCTCCAAAAGGAATGTATTCTATAGTGAATGTACCAGAGTCTTTAAAGGGGCAAGTAAAACCTGGAGTAATTTTCTGTCTAAAACAGATTAATGCTAAGGAAAAAGTTAAAGATTTTAATAATTCACTTCATCCTAATTATCTTGTTTATGTAAAAGATGATGGTGATGTTATGTACAACCATATGCATAATAAAAAGATATTAGATTTTTATAAGAAGTTATGTAGTGGTAAGGATAGTGTGTTAGAGGAGTTAGTAACTGTATTTAATAAAGAAACTAATAATGGGACTGAAATGAATAAGTACACTATGCTTTTAGAAAATGGGTTAAGTGATATTATAGGTAAAAAGGAAGAACAAGGGATAATGAGTCTTTTTAGTTCTGGAGGAACTAATTTTATTGGTATAACGTTAAAAGCATTAGAAGACTTTGAATTAGTATCATTTTTAATTATAAAATAGGGGGAACAGGAATTGGAGAATATAAATGAGTTTTTAGGATTACCTAAAAGCTGTTTGATAAGTACAAGGATGCCCAAAAAGGTTTTTACAGATAATACTGAATTTGAATTAAAGAAAGAAGAAAAAGATATATTAAAAGAAGAGATAGAAAGTATTTATTTTGAATATAGTTTAAAGCCACAACTATTAAACATACCAATATATGAAGATGATAATGTTAGGTATGAAGAGATAGAAATATTTAAAGTCAAAATAAATAATGAAAATAAATATAGTAAAGTGTGTGAGCTTATACAAAAATATGTTCAATATCCTATGCTTATTATAGTAGAGAATAATAACTCTATAAGAATTAATGTGACAACAAAGAAAATTAATAAGGTTGATAATAGCAAGTTAGTAATTGATGAAATGATATATACAGATTGGATTAATAAAGATGAATTAAAAGAGAAGGAAATAGCATTTCTTAAAAGCTTATCTATTAATAATTTTAATACTAATAATTTATTTACTGTGTACGAAGGCTATTTAAATTCTATAAGGAGCTTTTTAGCTGCAAAATATAGGGATGAATTTGAAATTAAATCTATTAGTGAAGTTTCAAATGATATTGAGATATTAGACAAAATAATTAATTTAGAAAATCAAGTTATAAATTTAAGAAATAATATAAAAAAAGAAACTAATATGGGTGCAAAAGTAGAGTTGAATGTTAAGATAAAGAAGATTGAAAAAGAAATAGAAAGTTTAAAATATACTTTAAAGTAAGGAGACATAATTATGGAGAGAATGAACGGAGAAACTTTAAATATAGTTGCAGATAATATACAAAAATTAAAAGAAATATTTCCACAGGTATTTAATGAAGATAAAGTAGACTTTGAAAAGCTAGAAGCAGTTCTTGGAGAGTATAAAGATAATGGAATAGAAAGATATAATTTTTTATGGCCAGGAAAATCTAAAGCTATAAGAATAGCACAAACGCCTTCTACAGGAACATTAAGACCATGCAGAGAAGAAAGTAAAGATTGGGATACAACACAAAATCTTTATATAGAAGGAGATAATTTAGAGGTACTTAAGCTTTTACAGAAATCTTATTATGGAAAAGTAAAAATGATTTATATTGACCCACCATATAATACTGGTAATGATTTTGTTTATAAAGATGATTTTAAGGATAATATTGAAAATTACCTTGAATTAACAGGTCAAAAAGATTCAGAAGGTAATAAGACAACAACAAATACTGAAGCAAATGGAAGATATCATTCTAATTGGTTAAATATGATGTATCCTAGATTAAAACTAGCTAGAAATCTACTTTCAGAAGATGGGGTAATATTTATTAGTATAGGTCAGGATGAATTAGATAATCAAGTTAAATTATGCAATGAAATTTGGGGAGAAAGCAATTGTTTGGGAATTATTTCAAGGCAAATGAAGGCTGGAGGAGGAAGTCAAGGTAAGTATTTTTCACATAATATAGATTATGTTATAGTTTATGCAAAACGGTATGATACAGCTAGATATTTTAGAGGTGAAATTAGTGAGGATTTAAGTAAGAAAGTATACAATCAATTAGAACAAAGCGGAGAAAGAAAAGGTGAATATTATCGTGCAATGGGATTATACCAATCTTCATTAGGAATTAGACCAGGATTAAGATATTGGATAGAATGCCCAGATGGGACATTAGTTATTCCGCCAGGAGAAACTTTACCATCAAAGCATTTAGAAGGTGAAAAAATTATTCCTAATACAGCAGATGGAGTTTGGAGATGGAGTTATGAAAAATATATTGAAGAAAAAAATAAGGGGAATATTGAATTTAAAAAGACAACAAATGGTGTATTACTTGATAATACTGGAAAACCATCAGAGTGGAATGTATACACAAAAATATGGCTTAAAGATAGACAAGATGAAGGGCAAATACCATCAGATATAATTACAAAATATGAGAATAGACATAGTTCTAAAGAGTTAACTTCAATTAATATTCCATTTGATTTTGCAAAGCCAAGTGAATTAATAAAATATTTAATTTATATAATGCAACAGGAAAAAGATATTATCATTCTTGATTTCTTCTCAGGTTCAGCAAGTACATCTCAAGCTGTTATGAAGATTAATTCAGAGGATAACGGAACACGAAAATTTATTATGGTTCAAATACCAGAAAAAACAGATGAAAAATCAGAAGCTTACAAATCAGGATATAAAAACATATGTGAAATAGGAAAAGAGCGCATACGTAGAGCTGGAGAAAAAATAAAAGAAGAAAATAAAGATAAAGAAGAAATAGAAAATTTAGATATAGGTTTTAAAGTATTCAAACTAGATTCTTCTAACATAAATAAATGGGATTCAAGTTATGAGCAAGATTTAGAACATAACTTATTATCTAGTATAGAGAATATAAAGAAAGATAGAACAGAGGAAGATGTATTATATGAAATCCTTCTAAAATATGGTATAGATTTAAATATGCCTATTGAAGAACATTTAATAAGTAGCAAGAAGGTATTTTCTATAGGGCTTGGAGCTATATTTGCATGTTTAAATGATGAAATAACTTTAGATGTTGTTGAAGGTATAGGAAAGTTAAAAGAAGAACTAAAGCCTGAAACTTGTAGGGTAGTGTTTATGGATAATGGGTTTGAAACTGATTCAGTAAAAACTAATACAGTTCAAATATTAAAAAGATATAACATTGATGATGTTAAGTGCATATAGGAGGGCTGCCTTATGAAAATAAAATTTAGTAAAGATTTACAATATCAAAAGGAAGCCATTAATTCTATAGTAGATGTATTTAAAGGACAAAACTTAGCTCAAGATAATTTTACTGTATCTTTAAAAAAAAATCAGGTTGGATTGTTTGAAAATGAGTTAGGAATAGGAAATAGATTAGATATTCCTAAGGAAGAGATTCTAAAAAACATAAATAAGATTCAAGTTAACAATGCGATACCTTTAACTAATTTTGTTAAAGAAAAAACTTTAAATTTATCAGTAGAAATGGAAACAGGTACAGGTAAAACTTATGTTTATTTAAGAACTATATTTGAATTGAATAAAAAGTATGGATTTACTAAATTTATAATAGTTGTGCCTTCGCTTGCAATTAAAGAAGGTGTACATAAATCATTACAAATTACTGAAGATCATTTTAAGAGATTATATGAGAATAGTATATATAATTATTTTATTTATGATTCTCAAAAGTTAGATCAGGTAAGAAGTTTTGCTACAAGTTCTAATATAGAAATAATGGTTATTAACATAGATGCTTTTAGGAAGAGTTTCGTTGATCCTCAGAAGGAATCTAAAGCTAATATAATTCATAGAGCAAATGATAAGTTAAGTGGACATAAGCCAATAGAGTTTATTCAACAGACTAATCCTATAGTAATTATAGATGAGCCACAGAGTGTAGACAGCACTCCTAAGTCTAAGGAGGCAATATCATCACTTAATCCTTTAGCAATACTAAGATATTCTGCTACCCATAAAGAAAAACTAAATTTAGTTTATAGATTAGATTCAGTTGATGCTTATGAAAAAGAACTTGTAAAGCAAATAGAAGTTATTTCAGTAATGCCTAAGAATAGTAATAATAATCCATATGTAAAGTTAGTCAATGCAAGTAGTACTAAATCTGGAATTACCGCTAAAGTTGAGATAGATGTTTTAGATAAAGGCAAAGTAAAAAGAGTTTCTAAAACAATAAAAAAGGGTACTGATTTAGCACAATTAACAGGAAGAGAATTATATGAAGGATTTATTATTGATGAAATAAATTGCGAAAAAGGTAAAGAGTACATTACCTTTACAAGCAATGAGATATTAATTGAAAAAGGTGAAACTTATGGTGATATAGATCATGATGAAATTAAAAAAGTACAAATAAGAAAAACTATAGAGGAACATTTGAATAAGGAATTAAAGCTTACTAAAGAAGGTATAAAAGTGTTAAGTTTATTCTTTATAGACAGAGTATCTAATTATAGAGACTATGATGCCGAGGGCAATCCTGTAAAAGGTAAATATGCTGTTATTTTTGAAGAAGAATATAGAAAGCTTATACGAAATCCTAAGTATAGCACTTTATTTAAGGATATAGATGTTGATACTATAGCTGAAGAAGTTCATGATGGATATTTCGCTACTGATAAGAAGAAGGATGGTAAGGGTAACAATATTTATAAAGAAACAAAAGGCAATACTCAAGCAGATGAAGATGCTTATTCTTTAATAATGAAAGATAAAGAAAAACTATTAAGTTTTGATACTAAACTAAGATTTATATTCTCACATTCAGCTTTAAGAGAAGGTTGGGATAATCCTAATGTATTTCAAATTTGTACATTAAATGAAACAAAGTCTGAAATTAAGAAAAGACAAGAAATAGGAAGAGGATTAAGACTTGCAGTTAATCAAAAGGGTGATAGAGTATATGGGCATGATATAAACACTTTAACAGTTATGGTAAATGAGTCTTATGAAGATTTTGTAACTAATCTACAAAAGGAAATGGAAGATGAAGAAGGAATTAAATTTGGAATAATAGATAAGTTTATATTCTCAAATATAGCTTATGAGATAGCAGATGGAGTAAAAGCACAAGTTGGAGTAAAAGATTCAGAAAAAGTATGGAATTACTTAAAAGAAGAAAAATTAATAGATTTAAAAGGAAATATTCAAGAGAAGTTAAAGAGAGAATTAAAGAATAACACATTAAAATTGCCAGAAGAGTTTAGTAAGTTTGAGCAAATGGTAGTAAAGAAGCTTACAAGGTTTGCAGGTGATTTATCAAATGTTAAAGATGGAAGTAAAAAGCAAGAAATTCATTTAAATAAAGAAGTATTTTTAGGATCTGATTTTACTGATTTATGGAATCGAATAAAGTATAAAACAACATATTCAGTTGATTTTAATAGTGAAAAACTCGTGGAAGAATGTGTTAAGTCAATACAAGAAGAGTTAAAAGTAGGAAGCAGTAAAATTGAAGTTATAAAGGCTCAAACAAAGATAGCTGAAGAGGGTATATCGGCCAAAGAAAAAAATAGAAATTTAGTAGCTATAAGAGAAAAAGTAGATTTACCAGATGTACTTACTTATTTGCAGAATGAAACTAACTTAACTAGAAAGACAATAGCTAATATTTTAGTTAAAAGTGGTCATTTAGAAAGTTTTAAAATGAATCCTAGCAAGTTTATGCAGGAAGTAGCTATTATAATCAAAAGAACCTTAAGTACTTTTATTGTGGATGGGATTAAGTATGAAAAAATAGGTAATGAAGAGTATGCAGTACAAGAAGTGTTTAAGAATGAGGAACTTTATGGATATTTAACAGAAGATATAATACCTAGCCAAAGATCTATTTATAATTATATAAAATATGATTCTAATGTAGAAAAGAGCTTTGCAGAGAAGTTAGAAGAAAATGAAAGTGTAAAAGTATATGCGAAATTACCAAGTAATTTCAAGATTGATACTCCTATAGGTAAGTATAATCCAGACTGGGCGATACTTATAGAAAAAGATGGAGAGGAAAAACTCTACTTTGTAGTTGAAACAAAAGGAACAGATCAAATTGTACTATTAAAAGATGCAGAAAAAGCAAAGATAAGATGTGCAAAAAAGCACTTCAAAGCATTAGATACAGATATTACAGCAGTACAGGCAAGTTCTTTTGAAGGATTTGTTGAGGACAATGTTTATAAAGGGTAAAGGAGAGGAACATTAATGGCAGATATTAAATATGAAATAGAGAAAGAATTAGGATCTATATCTGAATCACCTAAGGGATGGAAGAAAGAACTTAATTTGATAAGTTGGAATGGCAAAGAAGCTAAGTATGACTTGAGAGATTGGGCTCCTAACCATGAAAAAATGGGAAAAGGAATAACGTTAAGTATAGATGAGTTGAAGTCGCTCAAAGAACTATTAAATAGTATTGAACTTTAAAAATAGTTGCAAATAGATACGGGGACATTATTAAAATTACCAGACAGAAATATGTTTGAATAAAGGCAACTGATAAAAAAATATACTTTCATCAGTTGCCTTTATAATTTTGTGAAGTATTTAATTATTATATAAATGCAACACTAGTATTGTAAAAACACCTTTTTATTCTATACTTAAATTACCTTTTACAGTATTCATACCATTATCAGAATAAACACCTATTCTTTTTATAGAATATATACCTTGTTTTTTGTTTCCAAACCTTCCACCAGTAGCAAAACCTAGAGTGTATCCAGCATCTTTTGCTGCTATAATAGTATCTTTATTATATTTACCACAAGGATAAGCTATACAATTAACCTTTTTATTTAAAAGTTTTTCTAACATTATTTTAGAATCACGTAAATTTTTTAGTTGCATTTCATAAGGATACATTTGTAATTCTTCATGGTTTGTAGTATGACTTTGAATATCTATACCATTTCTATCTAATTCTTTAAGCTGTTCAGAAGTCATATAATCCTTATTTTTATCAATATTATCTGTAACAACAAATATAGTAGCATTTATACCATATTTTTTTAATATAGGGTATGCAGTGGTATAATTATCAGCATAACCATCATCAAGAGTTATAACTACTGATTTTCTCGGTATAGGTTTATTATTCTGTAAAAAATCATATAATTGAGTAAGAGTAAGGGTAGTATAACCTTGATCCTTAATATATTTCATTTGTTCTTCAAATTTTTCTTTTGGCATTCTTAAACCGTTATTTTTTTCATAAGCAATAGAATGATACATAAAAATGCAAACACCTTCGTTGTTATATTTTAAAGGTGCATTTTTAGGAAAAATTTCCTTTAACTTATGTACGGGAGTAGTATTTTTCTTTATAATAGTAGGTTTATTTGGTTTACTTTGTTTTTCCATAATCTTATTAGGTTCTTTAGAAACCTCTTTCTTAAGCACCTGTTTTGTACCGTTCTCATTATTATCAATTTCTTTATTAGATTTTTTATTGCAACCACTTATATTCAATAAAAATACACACAAAAGTATAATAAAAAATCCTTTTACAAATTTCATATATTTATCACCTCATATTTGCTTAGTTACTATTTTTAAATAAGTTCATGAATTATTTAAATATTATACCCACTTATAATATTTTTAGTAAAAATTTTCAATATGATCTACTAATTTCCCGTTTTCATATACAAATTTTGCAGAAAAAAAGTTTCTTTTTTCTAAAATCCATTTTAAAAATATTAGATCTCCCTCCCAGGTAGGCATAAAATGTATCCTATGAAGTAGACAATTTAAAAAAGTCTATTTCATAGGATTTTTTATGTATAATAGAATAAAAGAAATTTTTAAACGTGAGGT
>NZ_JAUSWN010000020.1:0-57862 GCF_030815255.1 Hathewaya limosa | reverse complement strand
TTTTAAATTTATATATATAATTATTCCAAGCTAACGCTTAAATTCGTAATTTTGCGATTGAGATAGTTAATCTTTCATAATTAATTAACAGAACCCATAATATATTAAAAATATAAAAATTTAATTGTTGATTAAGTTTTTATATTTTGTAATAGACAAATTTTTCATAAGCATCTAAATTTGATAATAAGATAAATATTAATAGGTAGTATTTAATTTAAGATTTAATTTTATTGTAATATTTGTGAATACTATCATAAGTTTACTATATATATCGAGTTAAATATCAAAATTATAAGAAACAAGAAGAAAAAAATATAAAAATTGTAATGTATGTATAAGTATGTTTTTTGTTGTAAAAAACAAATTTATATAGTAAGAATTAAAAAATAATATCTAATAAAAAACATGATGTCATAAACATCATGTTTTTTATTAGAGTTAATCTATTTTAAATTTATTAACTTGAGCAGTCATATCCGTAGTTCTAGCAGTAAGAGATTGAGCACTTGATGCTACCTCAGTACTGGATTTATTTAATTCATCAGATGAAGCTGCGATTTCTTCAGAGGATGCAGATATTTCTTGAGAAATTGAAGATATATTTTCTATATTGTCTAATATATTTTCTTTATTGGAATTAATACTATCAAATGCAATTGAAATCTCATTAATTCTAGGAGATATTTTTTCAACAGAAGTAGAAATATCTTTAAATGATTTAATGGAACTTTCAACAGTTTGTTTTTGAATATCTAAATCATTATTCATTTTTTCCGTTTGAGTTACTATAACGTTAGTTTTATTTAACAAGTTGCCAATTATGTTATAGATATTAGTTGAAGATTCTTTACTACGTTCTGCTAATACTCTTATTTCATCCGCAACAACAGCAAAGCCTTTACCAGATTCACCAGCTCTAGCGGCTTCAATTGCAGCATTTAGAGCAAGTAGATTAGTTTGTTCAGCTATACTATTTATTAAATCAGTAATTTCGTTTACTGTTTTAATATCTGTATTCATATCTGAAATATTATTTGAAAAATCGGCAAAGTTATTATTGAAGGTTTCTAGTGAAATAATTAAGTTTTCCATATCGGTATTACTTTTATGAGAGTTTTTATTAATGTCATCTGACATTAAATTAATGTTATCAACATGGTTCTTCATTTCATTTATTTGGTTTCCGAAATCATTAAGAGTTTGTAAAATACTACTTAAATCTGAAGCTTGTTTAGTTGTACCAGAGGCAACCTCGTTTATAGCAGTGGATATATTTTGAGTCAATGCCGATAATTCTTCAGAAATAGCAGCTAAATTTGTAGAGTTAGAATCTATATCTAGTGAAGAATCTTTAATAGATTTAATCATAGAACGTATAGAATGTTGAGAGTGTTCCATAGTTCTACAGATATCACCTATTTCATCTTTATTATTTTTTAGTTTTTCATTAGATGCCATGGTGAAATCTCCGTCAGCTATCTTTTTCATATGTTCTTTAATAGAAATTAAACCTTTAGAAAGTACTGAACTAAAGAAAATAATTAAAATGCTCATAATAATTAAAATAGTTATGGTTATCAAAAAACAACTATATTTTAAAGCATCTAATCTACTTAATAATACATCTTCAGGAATATACACTCCAAAAGACCAACCAGTAAGTTTAATAGGACTATATGCAACATACTTAGTTACACCATCAAAAGTATATTTTCCGAATCCCTTTTGTCCTGCAATCATTCTTTTTTCTATTTCAATAAAATCTTTATAAGATTTATCATTGGCACGAGCTTTAATAGTATTTTCACGAGTATCCACTAATTTTTGTACTCTACTAGCTATGTAAATTCCATCTCTATCTAATATAAAAGCTTCGCCTTTAGATAAGAATGAAATTTTATTACACATCTTACTTAATTCATCCCCGGTTTTTACAACAACTAATACACCTACAACTTTATTTTCAAATTTTATAGGAACATTATATGATATAGTAAGTTTGTTATTTATATCATTTACAAAAGGTTCCGAGATATTGCTTTTACCATCTAAAGCTTTCTTAAAGTATTTAGCATCTTTTATATTTACATTCACTCCGTCAGTATATAGTAGGTTCCCAGAAACATCTGAAATACCTATAGCCATATATTTATTTATTTGTAAGTTAGAAGATAGAAATTGTTTTTTTACCTTCCATGGAGTTTTAGGATTTGCAACTGATGGAACATTTGCTAGTGATTCTAAATTTTTCAAGGTCTCATTTAATTCAATTTCAATTTTTTCATTAGCAGTTTGACTAAGTTCCGACATAAGGTCAATGCTACTATCAACCAAAGTTTTTTTTGCATTAAAATAAGAAAAAGAGGAAAGGGTAATACAGGTTATAAGTACAAGTGGTAATAAACAGGTTAACATTTTAGCTTTAATTGTAGTAAGATGAAATGTTGAAAATTTTCCTTTCTTCTTTGAATGTTTAATTTTCATTAATAATCCCCCCGAGTAACTATATGTTTTAGAAAACTATATTAATGGTTTATTTTTATATACAGATCTTAATTTCTAAAAGTTAAAATCCTGTGAGAATTTTTATAAAAATAAACTAAAAATATAAATTCATTTAAAAAGTAATTAATTAGGTTTATTTAAATACTTAAGTTTAAAGTCAACAATATAATATATCGAGTTAATAAAAGAAAATTAAAGACAAAATTGTAGAAAAGTTAAAAAAATTGAAAAAATGAAACGATATAAGCAAAAAATTAAATGTATAGTAATAAAATTTGTCTATAAATAGAGAAAAAATGTAATAAAAAGGCATAAACCCTTTTTAGATCTATGCCTTAAAAAATTTTAATTTATTTTAAATTTATTTATCTCTGTAGTCATTTCAGAAGTTCTAGTAGTAAGAGATTGAGCACTATATGCAACTTCAGAACTTGACTTATTCAATTCATCGGAAGATGCTGCAATTTCTTGTGATGCTGCAGAAATTTCTTCTGAAATGGATGATAAATTTTCTACGTTATTTAATATATTTTCTTTACTTAAATCAATATTATCAAAAGCAATTGTTATTTCATTAATTCTTGGGGTTATGTCTGCAACAGAGGTAGAAATATCATTAAATGATTCTAATGAACTTTCTACAGTGGACCTTTGTTCATTTAATTCTAAATTCATTTTTTCAGTTTCATTAACAATAGCTTTAGTTTTATTTAATAAATTTCCTATGATATTGTATATGTTAGTTGAAGATTCTCTACTTCTTTCAGCTAAAACTCTTATTTCATCTGCAACAACAGCAAAACCTTTGCCTGATTCACCAGCTCTTGCAGCTTCAATAGCTGCATTTAATGCAAGTAAGTTAGTTTGTTCAGCTATACTATTTATTAAATCAGTAATTTCATTTACAGTTTTTATATCTCCATTCATTTCATTAATATTATTAGAGAAATTAGCAAAGTTTTTATTAAAGTTTTCAAGGGAATTTATTAATTTTTGCATATCTTTATTACTCTTTTCAGAGTTTTTATTAATATTTATAGACATTATATTAATTTTATCAACATGTGCTCTAATATCTGAAATTTGATCTCCAAACTCATTTAAATCTTCTAATATAGTCGTTAGGTCAGAAGATTGTTTACTAGTTCCAGAGGCGACTTCCTCAATAGCTGTAGTTATATTTTGAGTTAAAGCAGATAGTTCTTCAGAAATTGCAGCTAAATTGGTTGAGTTAGTGTCTATATCAAAAGCTGATTCTTTAATAGAATTAATCATATTACTGATAGAAAGTTGAGTTTGTTCCATTGTCATACAAATATCACCAACTTCATCCTTATTCTTAGTAAGTTTTTCATCAATACTATTAGTAAAATCTCCACTAGCAATTATGTTCATGTGATTTCTTAAAGTTTTTAATGAATTAGAAAGAACAGAACTAATTAAAAGTATTATAAAACTCATAAAAATTAAAATTACTATGGTAATAAATATGCAACTATATTTTAAAGTGTTAAGTCTACTTAATAAATCCCCATGAGGAATATATACACATAAAGACCAACCTGTTGTTTTTATAGGAGTATATGCCCCAAATTTTTTTACACTATCAAAATTATATGTTTTAATTCCAGTTTTCCCAGCGATCATTTCTTTTTCAAGATCAATAAAACCATTATAGGAACTATCATTACCGTGAGACTTAATAGCATTTTCTCTTTTATCTACCAAGGACTGACTTTTGTCTGCAATATAAGTACCTTCTTTATCTAACATAAAACATTCACCCGTAGATAGGAAAGAAATGTTATTGGTTATTTTGCTTAAATCATCTCCAGCCCTTATTGCGACTAATACTCCAATAACCTTATTGTTCTTATCTTTTATAGGGGTAGAGTAGGCCACTCGTAATTTTTTATCTATATTGCTTACAAAGGGTTCAGAAATAAAACAGGTACCTTCCATTGCTTTTGTGAAAAAGTTTCTGTCACTTATGTTTAGTGAATTACCATTAGTATAAACTATCTTACCAGTAGTATCAGCAATACCTATTAATTCATGTTTATTTATTTCTAAATTAGTATTTAAAAAATCTTTTTTTACTGTCCAAGAAGTTTTGGGATCACAGATACTCGGGGAGCTTGCAAGTACTTCTAAATCTTTTAGTATATCTATTAATTGAGTATCAATTTTGTTAGCGGCATTATTTGCTACTTGTAACATTAATTCAGTACTACTTTCTACTAAAGTTTTTTTTGCATTTATATATGCAAAAGATGATAAAGTAATACAAGTTATAAGTATAATTGGCAATAAACACAATAGCATTTTAGTCTTTATACTTGTAATATTAGTAAGTTGAAATCTTAACTTTTGTTTTGTAGTATTCATTTTTTTCCTCCGTGTTAATTAAGTTTTGTGTAATGTTATTTTTAGAAATATATATATGAATAAGGTAATCTTAGTTAGGTAAATAAATTAAGTTTATATTATGATAAATGCTTCTATAAAATATAATTTTAATTAACCTATAATATGATTTAAAGTTCAATCAGGGATAGTATATATATCGATGAGTTAAAATTGAATTAAAGTATAAATGAATTTAAGATTAAATTGTTAATACAAAATTAAAAAAAATTTAACAAATAATAAGTTATTAAAAAATTTGAGCCAATAGTAGTGACATGGTAAAATAATCAATGAAAGTATGGCACAATATATAAATAAAAAATATGCTAAACAGGATATTAAAATAGATTATAAGTTTAAAGGAGAATAATTTATGAAAAAAATTCTTGTAGTTGATGACGAAAGAGAAATTGTAGATTTAATAGATTTGTATTCTAAAAATAATTATAAAATAATAAAGGCGTATGATGGTATAGAGGCATTGGGAAAGTTAGAAAATGAAAAAGTCGATTTAGCTATTGTTGACATAATGATGCCTAACATGGATGGGTATAATCTAATAAAGAATATAAGAAAAAGCAAAGATTTCCCAATTATAATTATATCGGCAAAAGGAGAAGGATTTGATAAAATTATAGGACTTGATCTAGGCGCTGATGATTATGTAACAAAACCTTTTGATCCATTAGAACTTATGGCAAGGGTAAATGCCCAATTAAGAAGATATAATATAAATGTAGATAGGGAAGAAGCTAATAGTAAAAAAGATGTAATAACAATAGGTGATTTAGTTTTAGATAAAGAAGGATTTTCACTAAAGAAGAATGGAGAAGAGGTTCAATTAACATCAACAGAATATAAAATTGTAGAATTGTTTATGACAAATCCTAATAAAGTATTTACAAAGAAAAATTTATTTGAATCTGTATGGAATGAACCATATTTTTATGAAGATAATGCTATTATGGTACATATAAGCAAGGTTAGAGAAAAGATAGAGGATGATACAAAATCTCCTCAATATTTAAAAACAATAAGAGGCTTAGGTTATAGATTTGAGGGAAATAAGGATGAAGATTAAAAAAAGTATTATACATATTTTTTTGAGTAATTATTTGATTTTTTTTATATCTTTAATTTTAGCCATTTTTATATTTGGTATATCATTTATATATCAAATAGGTTTAAATTTTAATGATGTAGATACTAATGAAACTATTTTCAAAGAACATTATAATGATTTAGATAAAGAAGTAATTTTAAAGAATGAAGGTTGGATTGAAGTAGTTAAAGATAACAAGATTATAAATGTTATAGGAAATAAAAAGGATAATATAAAAGAATATAGTATTGAATCTGTTCTTAATAATGAAAAGCTTAAATCAGATTTTGATATAAAGGTATATGATAAAGATAAAAAAAATCACAATATTATTTATATAGTTAAAATACCTAAGGAGGAAAATAAAGAGCAGAATCAAGTAAAGTTTAAAAAGTTAAATAGATTTACTGTAAATTCTCTGATGGTTTCTATAATATTTATAATTTTAATCATAGTAATTATGGCAACCACATCTATAAATGCAATAACTAAGCCCTTAAACAAAATTAAAATAGCTTTAAAGGAAATGACAGAAGGAAATACTAAGGTTAGATTAAAGTTTAAAAGTTATAAAGAAATAGAGCAAATAAGAGATTCTTTTAACTATATGGCGGATGAATTAGAAAGGGTAAACAAGGAAAAAATCTTGGCAGAAGAAAGTAAGAAAAAGATTATTAGAGATATTTCACATGATATAAAAACTCCAATAACATCTATTATGGGATATTCTAAGGCATTAAGTGAGGATAGGGTAGAAGATAATGAGGAAAGGAAAATTTATTTAGGATATATATATAATAAAACTAGAAAAATAGATTATCTAGTCAATGAATTATTTACCTTTGCAAAATTAGATAGTATTAATTATGTTTTAAATAAAAAAGAAGAAGATTTTTGTGAGTTTTTAAGAGAAACTATTTTATTCTATTATGGAGATATAGAAGAAAAAAATTTTCAACTAGATTTAGATATTCCTGAAAAGGTAATAAAACTTAATTTTGATTCAAAAGAAATGGAAAGAGCAATAGGTAATTTAATACTTAATTCATTAAAATATAATAAAGAAGGTACAAAGTTAGATATATTCTTAAAAGAGCTACAAGATAAAGTTGTACTACATATAAGAGATAATGGTATAGGAATAAAGAAAGAATTAGTATCTACGGTATTTCAAGAGTTCGTAAAAGTTGATGAATCAAGAAACTCTAAAGAGGGAAGTGGATTAGGACTTGCTATAACGAAAAAAATAGTTGAACTTCATAATGGAAAAATAAATTTGATTACAGAAGAAGGAGTAGGTACAGAATTTAAAATTATACTAAATAAGTAAAGACTTATAGTAGGATTATTATAAGATCATGAAAATACTAGTGTATTGCATTGATATTATATAAAGAATATAATATAAGTTATCATAAATCTAGATGTGTGAATAGGAGGGTTTTTGAATGGATAAAGATAATAGTAATAACATAGATAACATTAATGAATCTAGTGATCGAAGTAGAGATGGTGTTTTTCGAGGAAGAAAAGTTAATGAGAAAAAAGGTGTTAAATATTATTTAAAAGAATGGATTTTACCAATAGCCATAGCATTCGTACTTGCTATGATAATACATAAAACTTGGTTTTATCTTATAAAGATACCATCAGGTTCTATGCGTCCTACTATAATGGAAGGAGATAAAATTTTAGTTACAAGAGTTCATAATACAGATAAGCTTAAAAGAGGAGATATTATTGTATTTCACTCAGATGAATTACAACTAGATTTAATAAAAAGATTAATAGGACTTCCAGGAGATAGAATTGAAATAAAAGAAAATGGAGATTTATATATAAATGGACAAAAGCAAAATGAACCTTATGTGGTAAATCAATTGGGAATTGAAAGTAAATTTGAGGTACCAGAAGATAAGTTCTTATTTTTAGGTGATAATAGGGCAAATTCAAAGGATGCAAGGTTATGGGATGAACCTTATATTAGTAAAGATAAAGTTATGGGAAAAGCACAGTTTATCGTTACACCAATAAAAAGATTTGGAAAGTTAAAATAAAAATTAAGTAGATTAAAATAACTATTAAAAAGCCATGTAAATTTATAAAATTTATATGGCTTTTATTTTTTTTTAAATATATAATAATATTGCTATTTAAACATCTATAAATAAAGATGAAAACTTTGGATAAATTAATAATTCTGTAACCATTCAGTGTACGGGTATAGGTATAATATATAGTAGATATGTTAATATTTAATTTTTAGATAAATATATTTTAAATTAATTAAAAAAAATATACCTGTAAAGTTAAAATTATTAAGATATTAAGTAAAGTTGTCTTAAAGGAATAGGAGAATAAGAATGGAAAAAAAGAAGATAATTTTAACAGTTGCTGTGGCTTCAATTATGATTTTAACAGTGACAACAATGGTATTTTTGGGACATAATAAAAAAGAAAATAACAGTGCTACTGATAAAATAGAGATTAAAGAAAGTAAAAATGATAATAAATTTAATGGAGAAAATAAAGGAGAACAAGCCAAAATAGAGAAACATATAAATAAGGAAGAAAGTAAAAATGATATAGAAAAACAAACTCAGAATGAAAAAAAAGAAATAGAAAATAGAAATTCCATAAATGAGAAAAAGAACACTGAAAATAATAAGCATAAAGTAGAAAAAAGTGAAAATAAGAAAAAAGATAATATAAAATTAGACGTAGATAAGGTAGACTTAGATTCTGAAAAAGATCTGATTAATTTAATTAGTAAAGCCTTTAAAAAATATTATGAAGTAAATGTTCCTACAGATGGGAGCATTAAATTTAAACTTAAGCAACCTGTAGTACAAGAAAATAAGGGGGATATAATTTCTGCCGATTGGGTTGGAAAATTAAATGGAACACAATATTATCTTAATATAGTAATAAATAAGGGAAGTAAAAAGATAGAACGTATAGATATGTATGATTATTCAATAGAAGAAAAAGAAAATGAAATATCTGAAGAAGAGGCTAAAAAAATTGCAGAAGACTTTTTTAAGAGAACAGAAAATGAGAAATTAAAGGATATAGAAAGTGTTACTGTCTTACAAAGTTCAAAAGATGGATATAGTGTTGTATTCAAGAAAAAAAATTTTGAAAATAATAAACAAGCTATTATAATAGCAGTTAATCCATATGCCTCAGTTGTAAGTTCTTTTAGTTCATATTGGGATTAAAAATAATTAGTCTAAAGGAGAAAGAAGATGAACTTAGAATTACTTTTAAAAAAGCAAAAGGAGTTCTTTTCTAGTGGTACAACAAAAAATATTCAATATAGAATAAATAAGCTTAAAGATTTAAAGATAGGTATTGAAAAAAATGAACAATTAATATACGAAGCTTTAAAAGCTGATTTAAATAAATCAGCTTTTGAAGCCTATGAAACAGAAGTTGGCATGGTAATTGAAGAAATTAATATAGCTATTAGAAATTTGAAAAAATGGAGCAAAGTTGAAAAAGTAAAAACACCATTAATTCATTTTGGAACTAAAAGTTATATTTATAAAGAGCCTTATGGAATAGTATTAAATATATCTCCTTGGAACTATCCTTTTCAACTTAGTTTAAGTCCATTGGTAGGGGCTATAGCCGCAGGAAATTGTGTTATGTTAAAACCTTCCAGATACTCTAGGAATACTTCTGATGTTTTAGAAAAAATAATAAAAGAAGTTTTTGATGAAGAATATGTAGCCGTAGTAGAAAAAGATGGAGGAAGAGAATCTATATCGAATTTATTAAATTATAAATTTAACTATATTTTCTTTACAGGTAGCCCTTCTGTTGGAAAAGTTATAATGGAAAAGGCTTCTAAATATTTAACCCCTGTAACATTAGAACTGGGGGGTAAAAGTCCATGTATTGTTCATAAGGATGCCGATTTGAGAAAAGCTTCTAAAAGAATAATTTGGGGAAAATTTTTAAATGCAGGTCAAACTTGTGTAGCACCAGATTTTTTAATGGTTCACGAGGAGGTAAAATCAGAACTAATTGGATATATGAAGGAAGATATAGAAGAGTTTTTTGGGATGGAACCTTTTATTAGTGAGGATTTTGGTAGAATCATAAATGAAAGACAATTTGAAAGATTGAAAACATATTTACCAGAAGGATATATAATTAAAGGTGGAGATTATGATGTCAAGCAAAGATATATAAGTCCAACATTAATGGATGGAGTGTCTTTTAGTAGTTCCATAATGAAAGAAGAAATTTTTGGGCCAATTTTACCAATATTAACTTATAATGATATGGATGCATTAATAAAGACATTACATAATAGACCAAAGTCACTAGCTTTATACCTATTTACCCAAAGTAAAACAATCGAAACTAAAGTGTTAGATAGTATATCATTTGGAGGAGGATGTGTTAATGATACTATAATTCATGTTGCATCACCATATATTCCCTTTGGAGGAGTAGGAAATAGTGGTATGGGTGCGTATCATGGAAAAGCTAGTTTTGACTTATTTACACATAATAAATCTATATTAAAGAAAAGTAATATTTTCGATATTAAATTTAGATATGCGCCCTATAAGGGAAAATTGAAATTATTAAAGAAATTTTTAAAATAGAATATAAAAGTTATATTTTGTAAGAGCTTTGTTTAGTTAAAGACGGTATAAAACTAAACAAAGTTTTTTCTTTATAACTTTAAATAGAGCAAAATATTGAAAAATAGTGTTAGAAAAAGAATAGATTACATATAAAATACACAAACTAAGGTACTAGTTAAACAAAGAATATGAAAGGGGAACTTTAAGAGAATGATTAAAAGAAAAAATAAGAGTTTGTGTATTGCTTTAGTAATTATTTTGTCAATGTTTTTTAATATTTGTGCACCTTGTGTTTTAGAAGTAAAAGCATATACACAGGAGGAAAATTCTATAGGAAATTTTACACAAGGGAAAAGATATTATGGTTTTAAATTAGTAGATCAAAAAAAAATACATAATGGAACTGATATATGTAGGAATTTTATTCATGAAAAAAGTGGAGCAAGATTGTTTTCGGTACAAAATAAAGATCCTAATAAACATTTTTCTATATCTTTTAGAACCCCATCCTATAATGATAAAGGAGCTGCACATATTTTAGAACATTGTGTACTTGTAGGAGGATCAAAAAAATATCCCGTAAAACAACTTTTAAAAGAAGTGCTAGAAACTTCCCTAAGTAAGAATTTAAATGGAATGACAACTCCGGATACAACAATATATCCATTTAGTACAACTAATGAAAAAGAATTTTCTAATATTATGGATATATATTTAGATATGGTTTTTAATCCTAGTTTTTATAATGATCAAAGGATTTTTAAAGAAGAAGGATGGTATTATGATATTAACAATGAAGATTTAAAATATAATGGTGTAGTATATAACGAAATGAAAGGATCATTGTCATCACCTGCTAGTCATTTATATAATTCAATTTGCAAAAGTTTATATCCTAATACTACATATGCTTTTATATCAGGTGGAGATCCTAAGCATATACCCGACCTTACTTTTGCAGAGTTAAAGCAATTTCATAAAAAATATTATAAGCCATCAAATAGTTATATATTTTTATATGGAGATATGAATATTAAAGATAAATTAAAATCCTTAGATGAACATTATTTAAATAAATATAAAAAAGAAAAAGTTAACTCAACTATTAGTGAACAAAAACCTTTTAAACAAAAAAGATACGATATTCATAAATATCCTATATTAAAAACTGAAAATGAAAGTGGTAAAAGTTTTTTAACATATAATTTTAGTATAAATACTAAAAGTGCGGAATTAGATATGGCCTTTCAACTTTTAAATGAAATGCTTTTAAATAATCCTAACTCACCTTTACTTAGAAATTTAAGAAAGCATGGATTTAATAATGTATCAGGAGCATATATACCTAATCAAAGACAGGGATTTTATTCTATAATAGTAGGAAATACAGACTATAAAAAAGCTAGTGAGTTCGAAAATGTTGTAAACGCTACATTGAAGGAAATTTGTAATAAAGGCTTAGATAAACAAATTATATTGAATACAATAAATTTTATGGATTTAAATTCAAGATGGAATAGTTCTTATAGGGAAACTACAGGTGATGATTATAATAATGCTGTTTTAAGTAGATGGATTTATGATGAGGATCCTATGAGTGCATTTATAAAACCTTATGAATTTGCAAGAATTTTAACATCTTTAAAGAGACCCTATTTTGAACATATAATAAATAAGTTTTTATTAAATAATACTCATAGCAGTATAATGATTTTACGACCAGAAAAAGGTATGTTGGAGCAACAAAAAATAGATGAATATAGAAGATTAAAACAATATAAAGATTCATTAAGTGAAGATGAATATAAGAAATTAAGAGAAAATACAAGGGAACTTAGAACTTGGCTTAATACTCAAAGCAACGAAAAAGATATAGATAAAATTCCTAGGTTAAAATTAAAAGATATTAATCCTAGGTTAGAGTTAATATCTTTATATAGAAAAAAAGAAAATGGAATACCTATTTTATATCATCAATGGGATACAAAAGGTACTTCATATATAAATTTATATTTTAACTCTTCTTCAATAAAAAAGGAAGAAGTGCCTTATATGCAATTATTAGCTACAATTTTAGGAAATGTATCAACTAAAAAAAGTAGAATAGGTGAATTATATAATAAGGAAATGAATTTAACTACAGGAATAAAATATGAAATAAATTCTTTTTCTTCAGCAAAACAAGAAGGAATAATTAATCCACAGTTTAAAATAGAAGCTCTAACATTATCAGAAAATACAAAAGCAACCCTAGATCTAATAAAAGAGGAAATAACGAAGAGTAAATATAAAGATAAAAAATTACTAAAAAAAATAATTAAGAATATTAGGTTAGAATCAGCAGAAAAGGTGTATGAATATCCACATATCTTAGCATTAACAAGAAATTTTTCTTACTATTCAAAAGGAGAAAAGTATAATGATTCGCTAATTGGAATTGGATACATGGAGTTTATTAAAAGTTTAGATGAACATTTTGATGAAAAATATGAAGATATAGTTAAGAACTTAGATAAGGTTAGTAATAAAATATTTAATAAACACAATTTAACAATTAGTTTAACTTCAGATAAATCTGGATATGCATATTTAAAAAAGGATTTATTAAGTTTTACAAGAGATTTAGAAAAAGAAAAATTAAATAAAGAGGAAATCGAGTTTGTATATAAAAAAAATCAAGAAGCATTCAATCAAAACACAGATGTATTGTATAATGTTCAAGGTTTTAATTATAGAGCATTAGGAGAAAAATATAAAGGATCTATGAAAGTTCTAAAAAATATTTTAGATTTAGACTATCTATGGCCTAAAGTTAGGGTTAAAGGTGGAGCCTATGGAGTAAATTTTCTTTTAAATAAAAGTGGGGTTATGGGGATAGTTTCTTATAGGGATCCTAACTTAAAAGAGACTCTAGAGGCATATAAGGGTATACCTGAATATTTAAAAAAACTTTCTTTAAATGATAAGGAACTAGAAAGTTATAAAATAAGCTCACTTGCAGAGTATTGTCATACAAAAACTACGGAAGAAAAAGTTAAGATTGCAGATAACATGTATTTTTCAGGTATAAAACGTGATGATTTAGAAAAAGAATTAAAAGAAATTAAGAACACCACGTTAAAGGATGTAAAAGGATATGAAGAATTATTTAATAAGGGTTTAAAACAAAATAATATAACCGTTATAGGTAATAGAAGTAAAATACAAAAGCAAAAAGATATATTTAATAAAATAAAAGGCATTTAAAATTAAATACTTATAAAAATGTGTTTATATTGCGTTTTGTAAAATGTAGTATAGACACATTTTTATTATAAGTTATATCAATATTAGCAAGAGTAAGGCGATATAATGAAGAAACAATAGGTAATGTAATATATATTAAAAAATAGAATACAGATTATTTAAATTTAGGTTGTTTAAAATTTAAATAAATGGTAAATTTAAAAAGGAAATTGTAAAAAAAAATTTACAAACTGAGGTATAAGGGTGAAAAAAATTGAGTAAAAGCTTAAATGAAATAATTTCTAATGTAATTATAAGTGTGTTTTTAAGTATATTAATCTTTAATATTCCTACAGTAGTAGTTAAAGTTCAGGCAAAGGATGCTAAAGTAATTAATAAAGAATATGCAAGTAAAGATAAGTTTAATAATATATTTAATATTAGCCAGTGTAAAAGTAATATTTCAAACTTTAATAAGGGAATTAAAAATGTTAATACTAACGTTTTTAAAAATGATAATAAAAAAAATAATTTTAAAACACATGATGAAATTAATATAATTTTAGATGAAATTCAAAATTCTATAGAAATAGAAAAATTAGAAGAAGATCATATATTAAAAAAAAATAATGCAAAAAATCAGAATGGGATTAATAAAGTTAAAGATAATGATTATGAAAAGAAACAACAATTAGAAAAAAATAAGGATAATAAGTTTAAAGTTATCTTTAGTATTTTAGGAGCTATTATTATAGGACTAACATTAGTAATGATTTATGAAAAAAGAAAAGAGGATAAGGAATGATTTTTCTTAAAATCTTAAATAAAATAATTTAATTGATACTTATACAATACTTATTATTAAAGGTATTATGTAAGTATTTTTTATTATAAATTTTCAATATAGATGATTTTAAATTAATAGTTTATATAGTTTTAAAGGAATATATTTTTTTTATTATAACACACTAATCTTATAAGTAATTTTTATTTATAAGGAGAGATAAAATGAGTAATACTAATATAAATTTTCCTACGACCTTTCCAAAACAACATCAAAATCAAAAACCAGGAAAAGAATATAAAATGAATCCAAGACCAATTTTTGAACATGAAGCCTTTAACGGAGTAGGTAAGAGTTTGGATGGAAAGGTAGCAATTATAACAGGTGGAGATAGTGGAATAGGAAGAACCGTGGCAATAGCATATGCCAATGAGGGTGCTGATGTTGTAATTATATATTTAAATGAGATAGAAGATGCAGAAGAGACTAAAAATATAATAGAGGATAGAGGTAAAAAGTGTCTATTAATCGAGGGAGATATAAGTTGTGAACAATTTTGTTATACAGCTGTAAAAAAGGTTATAGAAGCATTTAAGAAAATTGATATTTTAATAAATAATACTGGATATCAGTGTGAACAACAAGGTATTTTAGATATATCAAATGAGCAGTTAGAAAAAACTTTTAAAACAAATATTTTTTCTATGTTTTATATGACTAAAGCAGTTCTTCCACATTTAAGGGAAGGATCAAGTATTATAAATACAGCATCAATTACAGCATATGAGGGACATGAAACTCTTATAGATTATTCTTCGAGTAAAGGAGCAGTAGTTAGTTTTACAAGATCATTATCAACTTCATTAGCTAAACAAAAGATAAGAGTAAATGCAGTAGCACCAGGACCTATATGGACACCGCTTATTGTAGATACGTTTGATGAAAATAAGGTTGAAACTTTTGGACAAAATACACCTATGGGAAGGGCAGGGCAACCAGTAGAACTTGCAGGTGCCTATGTATTTCTAGCAAGTAATAATGCATCATATATAACAGGCCAAGTAATTCATGTTAATGGTGGAAAAATAGTTAATGGATAAGTATTATATAATAATTAAAAAAAATTAAATAGTATTTTATATAAAAAAATTAAAAAACAAAAAAATATTGACATTAAATATTTATCACATTATAATATTCATTAAATTAATAAAATATAAATTATTTATAGCTATGACGGAGAGAAAAATATCAGGAATTTAACTACAGAGAGCTAACGGTTGGTGTGAGTTAGTGTTAAATGATATATAATAATCACTCCAGAGCTTCAAGCCAAACAAAAACTGTTAGTTTTTTAGTAGGTGTAGACGGGTGCTACCGATATATGGCTAGGATTCAAATTAAAGTTTAAACTATAATTTCGATCTGATATGAAAGAGGCAATATTAATTATTGCAAATAGAGTGGTACCGCGAATACAACTTTCGTCTCTATAGATATCCTAAATATATCTATAGGAACGGAAGTTTTTTTATTTTATAAAAATTTTTAGTCTAGCTAGCTAAAAAATTATTTTTATATAGGCCTATTTATTATAAAAATATCATGATAAGAAAATAATTAGTTGTATATCAGATATTGAAGGGAGGCGAATTTTAGTGGGAATTTATTAAAAAGTATAATATCTCACTAAAGATAAAATATGAGAAGAGAAGGATTTGGAACTAAGTTAGGAATATTAGCAGCTACCGCTGGGTCAGCAGTAGGTTTGGGAAATATATGGAAGTTCCCTTATATAACGGGAGTAAATGGGGGAGCAGCATTTTTAATTGTGTATTTGTTTTTTGTTTTTTTAATTGGTATGCCAATTGTAGTAGGTGAATTTGCTTTAGGTAGAAAAGGACAAGCTAATGCAGTTCAGTGTTTTAAGAATATCATGCCTAAGAAATTTTGGCATTTAGTAGGAGGACTATCTACATTTACTGCATTTATAATATTATCTTTTTATTCAATGATAGCAGGATGGGTTTTGGCTTATATAGGTAGATCTTTAACAGGAATACTTATAAAAGTACCTGTAGAAAACTTAGAAAGCTATTTTACCTCTATTACATCAAGTTATGAACCTTTAATTTGGACATTTGTTGTACTTTTAATAACAGGATTAGTGGTAGTTTCGGGAGTTAAAAATGGAATTGAAAAATATAGTAAAATTTTAATGCCAATATTGTTTGGACTTTTAATTGTATTAATGATTAGATCGTTAACCTTAGATGGTGCATATAAAGGTGTTGAATTTCTATTTAAGCCAGATTTTTCAAAGCTTACGGGTAAAAGCATATTAGAAGCTTTAGGACATTCGTTTTATACATTAAGTATAGCAATGGGAATATTGATTACTTTTGGAAGTTACATAGATAAAAAAGAAAATTTAGTAGGATTAACTGCATCTATAACTGTAGCGGATACATTGGTAGCATTAATGGCAGGAATGGTTATTTTCCCAGCGGTATTTGCATATGGATTAGAGCCAGCAGCAGGTCCAAAGTTAATTTTTATCACAATACCCGCAGTTTTTAAATCTATGCCTTTAGGAAACTTGTTTGAAATTTTATTTTTTATTTTAATAGCTGTAGCAGCTATTACATCTACAATTGCATTATTAGAGGTTGTTGTTGCAGCCTTAACTGAACAATTAAAGATGAATCGAAAAAAGGTTACATTTATAGTTGTCTTATTAATATTTTTCTTATCTATACCAAGTGTTTTATCCTTTGGAGTTTGGAGTAATGTTAAGATTTTTGGGAAAGTATTTTTTGATTTATTTGATTTTATTGCATCTAATGTTTTCTTACCTTTAGGTGGATTACTTATTTGTATATTTATTGGTTGGATATGGGGAATAGATGAAGCTGAAAAAGAAATTACATCTGATGGAACATATAAGTTACCATTAAAAAGTTTATATGCATTTATAATAAAATTTGCAGCCCCTATTTGTATTGTAGTAATATTTTTATATTCAATAGGAGTAATAGGATAATAATTTAAAATAAGAACGGTCGTAAAATTTACGGCTGTTTTTGTTTTTTTATTGAAAAAGATATTGTTTAAAAAATAACATATCTATGTAGTTCAAGGGCATATAAATAAAATATTAATAGAATATTAATATAAAGGAGAAAGTGGTATATGAATAAAAAGCTTAAAACTTTAATTTCGTGTATTGTAGTTACGGTGTTTTTTACTTCAAATTTAAGCTCCATATCAGCGGTATATGCAGAATCAGCAAAAACAAAAGTAGATGCTAATCAATTAATAAAGGAAGCACAACAAAAGTTAATAGAAGAAGAGATTAATAATAGTAAGCATAATCAGAAAATTGAAAATAATTCACAACAAGAATATGATGAAAAAGATAAAAAGGTAACAGTGACGGTAGAAACATATGATGGAATAATTAATAATAGTAAATCAGTTGAAAAAAAATTAAAAAGAGAGATCGGTGGAACAGTTAAACATGAATTTAAAAATGTAATAAAAGGTTTTAGTGTAGAGGTGGACAAAAATGATGTAGAGAAAATAAAAAAAATATCAGGAGTAAGAAAGGTAACTAAAGCTAGAAGATATAAACCTTTGATGAATAATGCTATTGATTTAGGACAAGCAGCTAAAGTATGGGAAAAACATAAATATAAAGGTAAAGGTATGGTAATTTCTATTGTAGATACTGGAATTGATTATAATCATAAAGATATGAAAATAAAAGATGACAGTGCAGTTAAATTAACTAAGAAAGATATTAAGTTAGGCGATAAAGGAAAATATTTTACAGAAAAAGTTCCTTATGGATATAATTTTGCAGATAAAAATACAGATGTAATAGATAGGACATCTAGCATGCATGGTATGCATGTGGCGGGAATTACAGCAGCCAATGGTGATGATAAAGAAGTAAAAAATGATAAGGCAGTAAAGGGGGTAGCACCAGAGGCACAATTATTAGCTATGAAAGTTTTTTCAAATAATCCAAGTAAATATGCTAGAGGTGCATTAAGTGATGATATTGTTGCAGCTATAGATAGCTCAGTAGAACATGGGGCAGATATAATTAATATGAGTTTGGGTGGAGATGCTGGATTTGTTAATGAAGAAGAGCCAGAATTGAAAGCTATAAAAAGAGCTACTGAAAAAGGGGTAGTTGTAGTTGTTGCAGGGGGGAATTCTTCTTTTGCATTTAAAAATCCTAAAGGTAATAAAATTAAAGGTTACGTAGATACAGGGCTTATAAGTACACCGGGGTTAGGGAAGGATGCTATTCAAGTCGCATCTTATGAGAATAATAAAGAAATAAAACCAGTTTTAAATTGTAAATATGATAAGGAGGAATTAAGTATTCCTTTTACTATATCAGAAATAAGTCCTAACAATGTATTTGAGAATAAAGAACAATTTAGTTTGGTGGATTGTGGTTATGGAAGAAAAGTTGGAGATGATGAAAAGGACAAAAAAATTGATGATTTTAAAGGGAAAGACCTAAAGGGAAAAATAGCACTTATTAAAAGAGGAGAAATAGATTTTATAACTAAAAAGAAGAATGCTCAAAGTTTGGGGGCAGTAGGAGTAATTGTATACAATAATATAGATAAAAATGAAGAAATGCATATGATGGAGGATGAATCAATAAAGATACCTTGTATTTTTATTAATAAGGATTCAGGGGAAAAAATTCTTAGAAATATAAAAAATAATTTAGTTATTAGTTTCAAAAGAGATACCATAACAGTTAATAATCCAGAAAAAGGGCAAATGTCTAATTTTACATCATGGGGACCTACTCCGGATTTACAATTTAAACCAGAAATAAGTGCGCCAGGAGGAAAAATATATTCTACTATTAATAATAATAGATATGATGTAAAGAGTGGAACATCTATGGCTACACCTTATGTTGCAGGTTCAGTAGCATTAATAAAACAAGCAATAAAAGATAAAAAATTAAATCTAAAAGGTGTAGAAATTTCAAGATTTATGAAAAATAATATGATAAATACAGCTAAAATATTAAATCAAGGAAAATTACCTTATTCACCAAGAATTCAAGGTGGTGGATTAATTCAAATAGATGATTTTATTAATAATGATGTCTTAATAACAGGTGAAGATGGAAAATCAGCTATAACATTAAATCAAATAGAAAATAATAAAGAATTCAAGTTGATATTAAAAAATTACAGCAATGAAGATAAAACTTATTCTTTAGAAAATGTTGAAGTTTACACAGAAGAGAAAGATAAAGCCGAGGAAAAAGTTATAAGTGGTGCTAAAGTAAATTTTTCACAAGATAAAGTCACTATAAAAGCAAATAGTAAAAAATCAATAAAAGTTAAATTAAATGTTCCTAATAACTTTGATAAAAATAAATTTGTGGAAGGATTTATAAAATTTAAATCAGAGAATAAAAATTTACCATCTTTAAGTGTGCCTTTTATAAGTTTTTATGGACAATGGGGAGAATTACAAAATATAGATCAACCTCTTTGGAAAAATCCAAAGGCAGTTGGCTCTGTTATAGCTAGTAATATTCCAAATTCTAAGGAACCAATTGTGGATTTAGGAATAGATAGAGTTAAAAGTATAAATGGTATGCAAGTTATAAATCCAGATGATATAGCATTTTCACCAGATGGTGATGGTGTATATGATTATGCGTTTCCAAGATTATGTCTACTTAGAAATTTAAATGAGATTAAAGTTGACATTTTAAATAAAGATAAAAAAGTTATAAAAACAAGTGGATTAAAACAATTTTTAAAGAAAAATAAAGATTTAAATTTTCAAAAAGGACGTAAATTATTAAGTTCTTTAAAATGGGATGGAAAAATGTATGACAGAAAATCAGGAAAAAGTGTAAAAGTAAAAGATGGTCAATATTATATGAAAATTACTAGCAATGCTGTAAGTAAAACATCTAAACCTCAAAGCTTTGAAATGCCTTTAAAGGTAGATACACAGGCACCTAAAGTAGAGATTTTATCAAGTAACAGATCATATTCAAATGAAAAATATGTATTAAAATGGAAAGCAAATGACGGTGGCGTAGGATTAAGAAAAGATAAAAATGGTATTGCTAATGGAGAACCATTTGTTTTTATAGATGGAGAGATGGTAAAAGATTTAAAAGTAAAAAGTGAGGGAAATAGTATATTTAGTACGGAGATAAAATTATCAAATGGAAATAAAACAATTTCATTAGTAGTTAATGATAATATTTTAAATTCAGAAGTAAAACAAAAAGATGTATTAGTTGATTCTAATATAAAAAATATTAATGATATAGGCTTAAGTTTACATGAAGGCTCTGTAATTACTAATAAAGGAATGATAGATGGTAAATACAATTTAACAGGTAAAATTTCTTCAAGAGTTAGAAGGGTCACAGCAAATGGAATAGATGCAGAAATTAGTAATGTAAAGAATAATTTTAATGTTAAAATGCCAGTTAAGGAAGGAAAAAATATAGTTAATATAAAGGCTTATGATGAAAATAATAATCTCTTAAAAGAAATGAAATTTAATGTTACCGCATATATAACAGAACCAGAGTTAATAGTTACAACTAAATTACCAATGGAAGGTAGTAAAGAAGAAAATGTTTTAGGATTGATTAATACAAAAGAAAATAAAATTAATATAAAAGGAAAAATTAACCCTGAAGAAAAAATAATTAAAGCAACTGTAAATAAAAAAGAGGTGAAAATCAATAAAGAGGGTATTTTTGAAACTGAAACAAATTTAAAACAAGGAGTAAATTATGTTGAAGTTGAAGTAGAAAATTTTAGAGGAACAATTAACAAAAAAATTATAAAGATATTATCTGATACTAAAGTTGAAGATCTTGATTTTGAAATTCAATATTTTGATGAAACAAATAAAGAATATAAAAAATTATATCCGAATACTACTTTTAATGAGGAGTATAAAAACTTAAAAATCAAAGTTGTAACAAATCAAGAAATCAACAAAGTTATGCTTAATAATCAAAATATGAAAAAAGAAAACATTATGGAATATAGAAAGAATATTAGATTGGGACAAGGATTAAATAAGGTATGTATATATGTGCAAAATTCTAAGGGAAAGGTAATGGCTAATTATGCTATAAATATATATTATGATAATGAAAAGCCAGTTATATATTTAAAAACACCTAAAGTGATAGAAAATAAAATTTATACAAATCAACATACAATAACTTTAGAAGGAAATGTAGCAGATAATACATTGGGCTATGAATTTTATATAAATGATAATCAAGTTTTAAATGTAGAGCAAAATGGAGAGTTTGGAATAGAGAAAACTAGAAGAAGTTTTGTTAAAAAAATAAATGTAGAAAATGGAGACAAAATAAAACTAAGTGTTATAGATAGATGTGGAAATGAAGATGTAAAGATATATGATGTCATAGTTGATAAAGTAGCTCCAGAAATAATAGTAAATGGTGTGCAAAATAAAAAGATATATAAAAATGGAGTTAATATAAAACCTATTATTACAACAAATAAAAAAGACGTTAAGATAGAAACATATATAGATGGAGTTAGTAGGATATACAAGGGAGAAACAATATATACTGTTGGAAAACACAGTTTAGTGATTAGAGCTAAAGATCTATCAGGAAATGAAAAAATAAAAATAATTACTTTTGAAATTAGAGGTTAAAATTTACAAGTATGTATATACTAAAGTTAGTTGACAAATAACTTTTATGTTGTATAATAAAAAATTATAAGAGAATCAAATAATAAAAACTATGAAGAGGAATAGTAGAAATAAAAACTTTTTTCAGAGAGAGAATTGATTGCTGAGAGATTCTTAAAAAGTATATTTTGAACCAGCCTTGGAGTTCTGTACCGAAATAATAGTAGGCTACAGCGGAACAATCCGTTAACGAGTTGAGAGAATATATTTTATTTACGAAGACTATTTATAAAATATATTAATTAGGGTGGCATCGCCGAATATTATACCTCGGTCCCTTTATGGGACTGGGGTTTTTTTATATAAAAAAATAAATGGAGGTAGTGAAAATGGCAAAAGAAAAGTTAGTTAAAGATATTACGTCAAGAGATGTTGATTTTGCACAGTGGTATACAGATATCGTTAAAAAAGCTGAATTAGTTGATTATGCAAGTGTTAAAGGATGTATGATTATTCGTCCTTATGGTTATGGAATTTGGGAACTTATTCAAAAAGATTTAGATACAAGATTTAAGGCTACAGGACATGAAAATGTTTATATGCCAATGTTTATACCAGAAAGTTTACTTCAAAAGGAAAAAGATCATATAGAAGGATTTGCTCCAGAAGTTGCTTGGGTAACTCAAGGTGGAAATGAAGAATTAGCAGAGAGATTATGTGTTCGTCCAACATCTGAAACGTTATTCTGTGAGCACTATGCTAAAATAGTTCAATCACATAAAGATCTTCCAAAGCTATATAATCAATGGTGTTCAGTAGTAAGATGGGAAAAAACAACACGTCCATTCCTAAGAACAACTGAATTTTTATGGCAAGAAGGACACACAGTTCATGCAACATTAGAAGAATCAAGAAAAGAAACTATAGATATGTTAAACCTTTATGCCGATTTTTGTAAGGATGTACTTGCAATGCCAGTTATTAAAGGTCAAAAAACTGAGAAAGAAAAGTTTGCTGGGGCAGAGGCAACTTATTCAATTGAAAGTTTAATGCATGATGGTAAAGCACTTCAAGCTGGTACATCTCATAACTTTAGTGATAATTTTGCAAAGGCATTCAATATTAGATATTCTGATAAAGAAGGAAAACTTCAATATGTTCATGAAACATCATGGGGTGTTACAACAAGATTAATAGGAGCTATTATAATGGTTCATGGAGATGATGATGGGCTTGTATTGCCTCCAAGAGTAGCACCAATTCAAGTTATGATTGTGCCAATAGCTCAACATAAAGAGGGTGTATTAGATAAAGCTAATGAATTAAAAGAGAGAATATCTAAAGTAGCTAGAGTTAGACTTGATGATAGTGATAAGATGCCAGGATGGAAATTTAGTGAATGTGAAATGAAGGGTATTCCAGTTCGTGTAGAAGTTGGACCAAAGGATATAGAAAATAATCAAGTTGTCTTAGTTAGAAGGGATACAAGAGAAAAAGTAGTTGTATCTATGGATGAATTAGAAACTAAAGTACAAGAATTATTAGATGATATTCATAATAATATGTATGAAAGAGCAAAAGCTCATAGAGATGAAAATACTCGTGTAGCACATACATTAGAAGAAATGGTTGATATAGCAGATAATCATCCAGGATTTATAAAAGCTATGTGGTGTGAAGATAGAGCTTGTGAAGAAAAAATAAAAGAAGAAACAGGTATAACTTCAAGATGTATGCCATTCGAACAAGAAAATCTTGGTGATACATGTGTATGTTGTGGAAAGAAAGCAACTAAGATGGTTTACTGGGGAAGAGCATACTAAAATAAATATTAATGTAAAAATAGAAAGAAGTTTTTCTTATCTTCTTTCTATTTTTATATAAATTTTAAACGAGGTAATAGTATGGGCGTTAAAAGTGATAAAAGAAGTTTAGAATGGTTATGGCTTACATCAATAGCAAACTTTATTATCAATTTAAGCTTATTTTTAGATGTTTTATTAGGAGATCATCTATGTAATTTTTTTAAAGCACGAGGATTTGAAATTTTAAGAATATGTAATTGGATTAATATTATAAGTATACATTTAATTTTTCTTTCACTTTTCTTTACAAGAGATCTAATAAGAGCTTATAGAGGGGTAATAAATAATAAAAAGTTTATAAAACCTTTAATTAGCATAAGCATAATATTTTTAGGCTATATATGTTTTTGGTATTTTGGTAAAGATGATATATTAAAAAATACATGTTTAAATTTTCTTTTAAGTTTTATCCCATTTTCTTTTATACTAAGTGCTAAAAAAATTAGTGAAATAGATAATAGAAAAGTTAATTGGGATAAAGAGATAGGAATAAAACATAATGAAATAAGTGCAACTACCTCTTTTTTATGGCGATTTAAAATATCTTTTAAAAATAGATCTAATAGAATTAATAGGAATGATATTTTAAATAAGTCACTTAATTGGATATTAACAAGAGGAATAATTCTTATAATATTATCTAATCAACTATCTATTTTTTTTCAAGAAGATATGGACTTGACTTTTAAAACTTTTATTATAATTATAAGATATAATCCTTTAGTAATTATTGATATAATAATTGCCATTAGCTTTATAATATTTATCACAGAAGTTGTTTTTAATCTTAATACTTGTTTTACTGGAGAATGTACTGGGGTATATGAAATTAAAAATAAAAATGATTATATATATTATAAATATATAATAACCAGTTATGAGGATAAGAAAGAAATAAAAATTGATTCCGATATTCCAATGTACACTGAAGGAGATTATGTAACTGTTACTTATACTCCTATAACTAAAATTGTATTATCTTATTTTTAAAATAATATAAATGCTCGCCCTTGTATTAGGACGAGCATTGTTTATTTTTTTAGTAATTTTTTAGAGATTAAATATTCCTTAGCTACCTTTTCAGGAGCTTCATGGAGTTTGTCTACTTTATGATTAAGTGTCTGCATAGTATCTTCTGAAATTGTGTCAGATAGTTTATTCAGTATTTTTTTTAGTTCAGGATGTTTTTTTACAGTATCTTCTCTTATAACAGGAATACCATAGGTATTAGTAAAGAAATCCTTATTATCTTTTAAAACTTTTAAATTAAATGCTTTTAATAGTCCTTCCGTAGAGGTTGCATCTATAACCTGACAGTTATTTTCTTCTATAGCAGAATATCTAAGACTACCATCCATAGGTTTTATATCCTTAAATTTTATACCGTATTTTTTTTCTAATCCCTTTAAGCCATCTTCTCTATTAGCGAATTCTAAGGTACAACATAGTGTTAAGTCTTTACTTACTTTTGCAAGATCAGATATGGATTCAATATTATATTGTTCGGCTATTTTGGGAGTCATTGCTAAAGACCAATTATTACTAAATCCTAATAAGGGTAATAAGTCTATGTTATATTTAGTATTCATTAATTTTCTTGTTTCAGAATAAGCAAGATCTTTATCACCAATTATAGGTTTTTTCAATACATTCATTAATAGAGTACCTGTGTAATCGGGATATATATCAACCTCTTTAGCTTGCATTGCAGACATAATAACGGAGCTTCCTCCTAAATTAAGTTTTCTATCTACTCTTAAATCTGTATATTCTTCAATTAAATCAGCAAACATATTTCCAAGAATCAATTGTTCCGAAAAATTTTTAGAACCTACAACAATAGTATCTTTTTTAGGTTTTATAATATTAGATACCATTAAAAAAAGAAAACTTATAAGAATAATTATAGAAACTATTTTTAAAGGTTTTGATATGGATTTTTTAGGTGTTTTGCTTATCCCTTTAGGAGTAACAGCTAGTTCTATTTTACTAAAGATAAAATCAATCAAAAGAGCAAGCACACAACAAGGAATTGCACCAGCTAAAATCATAAAATTATTTACAGTTTGAATACCAGAGAATACAAGATATCCTAATCCCCCAGCCCCTATAAAAGCCGCCAAGGTCATAAGACCAACAGCAGTAACGGCAGAGATCCTAATACCAGACATTATTATTGGAAGTGCTAATGGAAATTGTATTAATCTAAGAGTTTGTGAACCTGTAAGTCCCATACCATGTGAAGCTTCTAGTATGTTTGGATCTATACTGGTTAAACCTACATAAGTATTTTTTATTATAGGTAATAGTGAATAAAGGACTACAGTAGTAATTGCTGGGACAGTTCCAATACCTAATATTGGAATGAATAATCCTAATAATGCCATGGAGGGGATTGCTTGAACTAAGTTAATAAAGTTTAAAATTGGTTTTCTGCAAGGTTTTGATTTAGTTATTAATATTCCAAGTGGTATACCAATTAAGACAGAAATTAAAATAGCACCTAAAGTAAGGTACATATGTTGGAGTAAAAGTCTTACTATTTCTTCTTTTTTATCTATTAGAAAAGAAAAAAAGTTATTCATTTAAATCACCGCCTTCTAGGAATTGTTCACTTAATACGGAGATCAAACTACTCTTGGTTATAAGACCTACCAGTTGGTTTTTATTATTTGTAACAGGAATATAACCAAAGGAGTGTTCGCTAACTAATTCTAGAAGTTCAACGATATTATCTTCTTCATTAATGGAAACCACATTATGTTCCATAATTTGATTTAGTTTTGTTTCCTTAGGTATATTTCTTCTAATGCTTTTTAGAGTAACTAAACCTTTTAAAATATATTCTTTATCAACAATTAATAAGCTATCTACCTTATTAGATTTCATTATTTCTATAGCTTGAAGAATATTTCTAGATGGACTAACACATATAGGAGAATTAATCATAATATCTTTAGCTTTTATAAATTCTGGACTATTCCAAATTTTATTCGATCCAATAAAATCTGAAACAAAATCATTAGCAGGATTTTTTAATATATTTTCTGGCGTATCATATTGAGCAATAGAACCATTATTCATAATACAAATTTTATCAGCTAATTTTATAGCTTCATCCATATCATGGGTTACGAAAATTATAGTTTTTTTCAGTTTTTCTTGAGTTTCAAATAATTCTTCTTGTAAAGAATTACGGGTTATGGGGTCTAATGCACTAAAAGGCTCGTCCATTAATATGATATCTGCATCTGTTGCAAAGGCACGGGCAACCCCTACACGTTGTTGTTGACCACCACTTAATTCATTGGGATATTTATTTAAATATTCATGTGAATTTAAACCAACTAATGCTAAGAGATCTAAGGTTTTTTTGTGAATTTTATTTAAGGGTTCTTTTTTTAACTTAGGGAGTAGTTCAATGTTTTCTTTAATCGTAAGATGAGGAAAAAGACCGGTGTTTTGAATTACATAGCCAATATTACGACGTAATGAGATAGTATTTTCTTTAGAAATTGGTTTAGAGTCTATATAAATCTCTCCTGAAGATGGTTTGATAAGTTTGTTTATCATTTTTAGCGTAGTAGTTTTTCCACAACCACTGGGACCTATTAGTACAATAAGTTTACCCTTTTCAATATTTAAATTAATGTTGTTTAGTATAATTTTAGAATCAATTTTTTTTGTTATATTTTTGAATTCTATCAATAAAACACCTCCTGAAAAATTAACAACTTCTAAAACTTTCAGAAGTTGTTAAAAATATTATAACATAAATGATATATAAGTTCCAGTAAGGCTTGTTTTAGAAGAATTTAAAGAGAAGCTTATAAGTTTTATGTGGATTTCTAGAATAACAAAAGAATGATAAAATGTATAGAATATTCAGAAAATATGATATAATTTTTGTGATCAATGTTTAATATGTTAGCTTTTATAAATAAAAATTTAAGTATTTATAAAAAGAAAGAAGGGGGTAAAATGGGGGTTAAAGAAAAAAAATATGGTGTTAAAGATATTATAGGAATTCCATTTAAATATGCACCTAAAAGTTCTATAGTCATAGTTATTCAAAAATTAATAGATGGTATAGTTCCTACAGTAGAAGTTATAGTTACTGCTAAATTTTTAGACATTTCTATTTTAGTAGTTCGAGGTGAAAAGAGTATTAAAAATATATTTTTACCTATGTTTATTATAATAACACTTATTGCTTATAAGTGGATTTCACAACAACTTGTAAAGTTTGTTGAAGCAAAGTTACAATTAAAACTTAAAGAAACTTTTAGAGTTAAGATCATAGAAAAGGTAGCTAAGCTAAAGTATAAGTATATAGAGAATCAGGATATTTGGGATTTAATATCTAGGGTATCTAGGAATCCAGATGTTAGAATAAAAGAGGCTTATAGTGATTTGTTGGAAATGATATCTATGGTGATTATAATTTTAGGCTTGCTTTTAGTTTTAGTTATGCAGGTATGGTGGGCAACCTTAATTATTTTAGGAATTTCCATTCCATTGTTTTATCTTGCCATAAAGGGTGGAAAAGATATTTATGAAGCTAATAGAGAAGTATCAAAATATGAAAGAAGAACAGAGTATTTAAGAAAAGTTATTACAGGAAGAGAATTCGTGGAGGAAAGAACTCTTTTTCATTATACGGATAAAATAAATAAAAAATGGGATGAACAATATGAAATTAAAAGAAAGGTAGAAGTTAAAGCAGATTTAAAGTATTTTATAAAAATGAAAAGTAGTAGTATAATTACTGCAATTATATCTATGTTAACAGTTTTAGTGCTTATATACCCTGTGAATGATGGAAGATTAAGTGTAGGTATGTTTATTTCTATTGTAAATGGAGTATTTAGACTTATAACAATGATGTCTTGGAATATTACCTACTATATTAAACACCTATCTTCTAATATTGAATATTTAAAGGATTTTACTAAGTTTTCAAATTTGGAAGAAAGTGAAGGGGCATTAGATGAACCTTCTAAGAAATTATTAAAATTAAAAACTTTAGAATTTAAAAGTGTATCTTTTAAGTATCCAGGTACAGAGAACTATATATTAAAGGATATTTCCTTTCTTATAGAGGAGGGGAAACATTATTCAGTTGTAGGGGCAAATGGATCAGGAAAAACCACTATAACAAAACTTATAACAGGATTATATGATGAGTTTGAAGGAGAAATTTTAATAAATAATAAAAGCATTAGGGAATATAAACAAAGTGAATTAAAGGCATTGAGTTCAGTTGTATATCAAGACTTTGCGAAATATGCTATAAAATTTAAAGACAATATAGCTTTAGGAAATGTTTCTACATTAAATGAAAAAGTCAATGAAAAATATATAGAAACTTCAATAGATATTTTAGATTTAAATGATTTAGTAAAAAAATTTCCGAATGGATTAAACACAATACTAGGTAAAATTAAAGATAATGGAGTAGATATATCAGGTGGACAATGGCAAAGGCTTGCAATGGCTAGGTCTATTATAAGTCCAGCATCACTTAGAATTCTAGATGAACCAACAGCTGCTTTAGATCCAATAAGTGAAAGTCAAGTATATGAACAATTCAATGAAATAAGTAAAGGAAATACAACGATTTTTATAAGTCATCGTCTTGGATCGACTAAGCTTGCAAATGAAATTTTAGTTATAGGGGATGGCACCATTGTAGAAAGTGGTTCTCATGATAAACTTATGAAGAAAAATGGTTTATATGCAAAAATGTATGAGAGTCAAAGGAGCTGGTATTTATGATAGATTCTAAATCTCGAAAAGATATTTCTCTTTTTAAAGTATTAGATGAAATTTTTAGAATGATTATTAAATCAAGTCCAGTATATTTTATTATCGCCATTTTATTAGGAATACTTCATGGTGTTTCAACAGGATTTAATATATTTATGACCCAGAAATTTTTTGATACGGTTTCAAAAGAAATTGGTAAAAAAGGTGCTATAAATTCAATGATTTTAATGGGATGTTTATTAGGAATAACATTAATTATTGAAGAAGTATTGAATGGGACTCACAATTTTACAGTGAATAATTTTGCTAAAATACAATTAGGTTATATGGGCAAAAAAATAAATAAAAAAACTGGTAACTTAGATCCTATTTATTTTGAACAGTCTAGTTTTTTAGATGATATTAATAAGGCTAATGAAGGTATGGAAAATTGTATATCTGTATTAACAGTAATTATGGTATTATTTAGTTTCTATTTACCATATTTTATATTTATGTCAATATATTTGTATAAATTGAAACCTATTCTTGCTGCATCCTTAATATTAATTTTCATACCAGTTGCAATAACACAAATCATTAAAATTAAGGTGTTTGCAGAATTAGAAGACAATGCAGCGCCTTTAAGAAGAGAATATGAGTATTATGAAAAATGTTTAATAGATAAGGAATACTATAAAGAAACAAGAATTTTGGGTGCATTTAATTATTTTAAAGATTTATATTTATCGACTTTAAAATTACTTAATATTAAGATGTGGAATGCAGAAAAAAAATCAGGACTTTTAGAACTAGGAATGAAAATGATAACGTTACTGGGATATATGTCGGTACTATATTTATTATTTACTGCATTATTAAAAGGGGAAATATCAATAGGAGCATTTGGAGCAGTTTTTGCCTCCATAGGAATGATGTTTTCATTAATGGAAGAAATAATATGTATGCATATAGGAAACATAACTAAAAGTTGGGGTACTATAAAGAATTTTATTAGGTTTGTTAATATGACAGAAAGAAAAGGTCAAAATGAAGAATTTCAAGGTATCCCTGAAATATATTTAGAAAATGTAAGTTTTACTTATCCTGGTATGGAGCAAATGTCTGTTTCAAATGTATCTTTAAAAATAAATAAAGGAGAAACTATTGCTATAGTAGGAGAAAATGGAGCAGGAAAAACTTCTCTAATAAAGCTTATTACAGGATTATATACACCTACAGAAGGAAAAGTTCTAATAGGAGGATTAGATACTAGTAAAGTTATATCAAAAAATATATATAAAAATATATCGGCAGTTTTTCAAAAATATGCGAAATATAAGATGACTTTAGTAGAAAATATATCTATAAGCTCTAACAAAGAAAGGTTTTTTAAAGATAATAAGGATATAAAAGAAAAATTACAATTAGCCGTTGAAAAATCAGATTTAGAAATAAATGAAGAAAAATTTAATAAAGGTTTTGATACCATGCTTTCAAGAGAATTTGATGGAATAGACTTATCGGGAGGTCAATGGCAACGAATAGCAATTGCAAGGGGATTTTATAAAGATCATAATATGATAATTTTAGATGAGCCAACAGCAGCTATAGATCCCGTAGAAGAGACAAAAATTTATAATAAATTTGCAGAAATGTCTAAAGGAAAAACAGCTATAATTGTTACTCATAGGTTAGGGTCAGCTAAAATAGCGGATAGAATAGTTGTTATGGACAAGGGTAAAATAATAGAAATTGGTACTCATGAAGAACTTATAAATAGTAAGGGTAAATATTCAGAGATGTATGAATCTCAAAGTAAATGGTATATGGATAAAAAGGTTATAGTATAAAGTTTAAGGCTTATCAGTAAAGGAATATGATTAGTAAGAAATAAAGCATTAGATCTTTTTAAGAAAATTAGGTTTATAAAAATACAAGAATAAAGTTAGAGATTCGGTATTAAATGAAGATTAACTGATTTAGTTTAAGTAAACTATGATTTTTATGTATTAAAGTTCTAATTTTTTAAATAAACTGATATTGACAAAAAAAAATAAGTGTTTTATAATGTGAAAAAAGAAAAACTTAAAGCTTTGAAGAGAACAAGTAGAATTAGTTATAGATTTACAGAGAGTTCCCGGTTAGTGAGAGGGGCAAAGATAGATTAATTTGAATACATCTCTGAGCAGCACTCCGAAAGATAACAACCAGTAGGCTGATGTCGGTTCCTGCACCCGTTATAGTGCTAGAGTATAACTAGAAAGTAAGGTTTTAATAATTACTTTTAGCGTACTTGATAAGGTTGTTATTGTGAGATATCAATAAATTAAGGTGGTAACACGGGAATATTCACTCTCGTCCTTTTATTAGGACGAGGGTTTTTTTATTTTATACATAATTTTTTACATTATGAAGTATACCGGTAGACTTTATAATTCTAAATGAAAAATAAAATTTTATAGGAGGAATATAAAAATGAAAAATGTTGAAGAACAAATTAAGATTATTCAAAAAGGAGCAGATGAAATAATAGGACTTGAAGATCTTAAAGAAAAACTTGAGAAAGCTAATAAAGAAAATAAGTCCTTAACTGTTAAATTAGGTTTAGATCCAAGTGCTCCTGATATTCATTTAGGACATACCGTTGTTTTAAGGAAAATTAAACAACTTGAAGATCTAGGACACAAAGCAATTATTTTAATTGGGGATTTTACAGGAATGATAGGAGATCCAACAGGAAAATCTAAAACTAGAAAACCATTAACAAAAGAACAAGTTTTAGAAAATGCTAGAACTTATGAAAAACAGATTTTTAAAGTTTTAGATAAGGATAAAACTACTGTAAGATTTAATAGTGAATGGTTATCAGAATTAAAATTAGAGCAAGTAGTTAAGTTAGCATCAACTATGACTGTAGCTAGAATGCTTGAAAGAGAAGATTTTAAAAAGAGATATGAAAATCAACAAGCAATAGGCATTCATGAATTTTTCTACCCATTAATGCAAGGCTATGATTCTGTGGAACTTAAAGCAGATATAGAACTTGGTGGAACAGATCAAAGATTCAATGTTCTTATGGGTAGAATGCTCCAAAAAGAATACGGACAAGAAAGTCAGGCTACTATTTTTATGCCCCTGTTAGAAGGTACTGATGGTGTAAATAAAATGAGTAAGAGTTTAGGAAATTACATTGGAATTGATGAAGCAGCAGAAGTTATGTATGAAAAGGCTATGTCAATTCCAGATGAATTAATTATTAAATATTATGATCTTGTAACAGATGTTCATCCAGATGATGTAGCTAAAATAGAAGAAAGATTAAAAAATGGAGAAAATCCAAGAAATATTAAAATGGAATTAGCAAAAGAAATAGTAAGATTATATCATGGAGAAGAAAAATCTATAGAGGCTCAAGAAAGATTTGTAAAAGTATTTAGTAAAAATGAAATTCCAGATGATATAAATACTATAGAAGTAGATGGGGCTAATTTCGATCTTATATCCATATTAGCTGAAAATAAAATAGTTAAAAGTAAAAGTGAAGTAAGAAGATTAGCTACACAAGGTGGGGTAAAAATTAATGATGAAAAAGTAACCGATTTATCAGAAGTAAAACCACACAATGAGATGATAGTTAAAATAGGAAAGAAAAATTTTGTAAAAATAATTTGCAAATAATTAAATAAATATAAATAAACTTTCATATTAATTTATATCTAAATTTTAAATAGATTTTTCAGTATCTTTATAAAGATTTATAAATGTCTGTAAATCCTTTGTTTTGAATGGTTACAGACATTTATATTATTAAGCCTCTCATTTCTTCATTATTGGTTTCTAAGAAAGAGAAGCCTTTCACAGCTCCTAAAAAGTGTTTTAAACCAACGCTCACATCTTCTAAATAGAGTTCCAAAAGTTTTCCTTTCACTTTCCGGTATTCCAAAAATATCATCACAACCTCGACCACTCATAACAAAGTAACAACCAAGTACTAGTGGATTATCTTCTACCATATATATAAATCTCGCCAATCTACCAACGGGTTTGATGTTTCTTAAATGCAACCTTAGATGGATATATGATAAAAATGTTTGATGGCAAATCTAGGATACGTACAATAATATCTTCTGCTCTTGCCGTATCAAAAATAATACCGATGTAATCAATTTTAATGTTTAAATTGCAAGTAGGTCTTTGTGTTATTAATAATTTAAATATGAGTGAGCCTATATGATATAGTTATAGAACAATAAGTTTGAATTTAGGGTATGAAGTATAGCGAATTAAACATAACTTATATTTTGGAGGTTATTATGAAAATTTTGGAATCACTAAAAGGTACAACAGACAAAGAGATGAATCTTTCTGAATTAGTAAATGCATTTAAAGAAATGTGTAAAATTACAATTGATGGGGTTAATGAAGAGGATGATATGCTCTTATTTGAAGTAGAAACATTTTCGGGGCAATCAATGACTCATTTTTCATTAGTAAGACAGTTTCCTAATGAAGAGGAAGAATATACTCAATTACATTTAGATATTCAATATAAAACAAATGCACAAAACAAGTTATTTTCACAAACTATATGGAGCGAAGATGTTGAAGATGATTTTTTGAAATTTATAAAAAATTCTCATGCATATTTGTTTTTGAAAGACAAACAAATTTACAAAGTAAATGTTTTTATGGACGAAACTTAAACAGATAGAATGAGAATGGTTTATATAATAAGGAGGTCAAAATGAATTATAGTAAATTAATAAAATCATTGGAACTACTTAAAGAAACACTTAATTCATCAAATAGTAAAGTTTTGTTTAATGTAGATGTTCCAGCAACAAAAGAGGAAATTGAAGAAACAGAGCGTAAATTAGGGAAACAACTTCCGAGGAGTCTAAAGGAGTTTTTCTTTACTGTATCTAAAGATATAAATTTTTTTATAGACCTTGATGAAACTTTATTTAAAGAAATCGAAAAAAATAAGAACTTAGCTTACGCTGGATTGTTTGAATTAAACATAAGTTTATCTGGTATTATTGATGCACAGGATAATATAGAAAACTGGATTAATTCATGTTTCAAGGACCCAGAAGATGCTTATGATAAGGTTTGGCACAATAAATTAGGAATTATGTGTATTGGTAATGGGGATGTAATAGCTTTTGATTTATTAAGCGATAAAGATGAGCCAACGGTTGTTTACCTAAGTCATGATGATGCAGAAGAACATGGGTGGATATTGGGGCTTAGTTTTGAAAGTTATATCATAAATTATGTTGGAATTGCTTGTAGTGGCTTAGAATTTTTTGCAACAGCACCTTTCATAACTGATTCTAAAACAGGAATTAATATGATGTGTGATAATGCGATTGCATTGAGGAAATTATTAGGTTTACCAGAAGAATATCTACAATACTAAAACTAATGGATGTATATAAAAACGATTAAAGAAAATACTAGGAGGAATATTATGAGTACATCAGATTTTAATGAAAGCATAGAAAATTATTATGATTATATATCAGATCTAGATGATAATACGAAAAACATATTAAAAGAAACTATAGCAACTGCAAGTAAAGTTTTTTGCATTAGCAACCTAAATTATGGGAAAATCATTGCAAGTGAAATAAGGTGCTGGATAGATAGAATTTTGGAAACAGGGACTTTCCCAGAAGAATATAAAAGCCTTGATGAAGTATGTATTGCGTTAGGTGCCTTATATGGTCATTCATTGAATATTAGTTATGGATGGAGTTGGAAAATATTTGGGAAAACAGAGGAAGAATCTATGTGTGGAGTAGTTTCTCCTGAAAAAAATTTTTGCAATCCTTCTTTTAATTATATCTATAGTATTCTAATAGGAAGTAATTATGGATCAGATGTAAAAAAAGAAAATACAGTACTTCTTTCTTATAATATGATGTCAGATATTGATAAAAAGCCGATGCACCTGAAGTATTATCCTATTTTATAACAAATATGATAATACATTCGAAATAGATAGTTTTTGAGATTAAATAAAGAAATGTGAATGAAATTTATATTTGAGAAGTATACGACTATGATAAAAAAAGAAATTATAGATAGAAGTATTGAGTTGGGCGGAACATTTGATTTTAATGGACAATCTTTGCAAAGTAATATTGAGAGTATCCATTTTAATAAATCCTATTTAGAAAAGGAATTTCAGGAATATCTACAAGATGAAGTTTTGGATAGAATAAAAGAAGAGGGAGTAATATATTTATAAATTACTTTGGCTACTACCAACTATCAATTTGGAGAGGAGTATAACAATGTCAAAAATAAAGGAATTTCAAAAAACAGCTGGTGGAACAATAGAGCTTGATTGGAACTCAGTTGAAGAAAAGATTGGCTTTAAATTACATAATAATCTAAAAAACTTTTATTCACGAATATTAGGTAGCAAAAATAAGTCAGGTATCATTTCAGGGATAATAAAATTTAATCCTACTGAATTTGTAAATCGATATGCAAACAATGATAACTGGTTGGATGATGCAAGTGTCAATAATAGTTATGCTGAGTTTACACTTTGTCTGTTAAAGCAGACAAATGACAACTATATTTGGAACTTTATTGAAGAGGCATTTAGAGGAGAATGGACAGGTGGAAATGATTTTGGGCATAGAGCATATGTCGGTGAAATTATTATTAATATGGGTCAAATAGCACTTCTTTTCAATAATGATACAGGAGAATTTGAATGGGTAGATTTTGGATATGGGAGTTTTGATACATATTCGGATAATCCATATGGTATCGTGGCTGATAATACTCAAGAGTTTCTTAATAAATTCAAACTTACAGATATTGGTATTGATTATTTATAGTTTATACAGGAGGGGCTTTTATGACAAATATTGAAGTTGTAAAAAGTCAGAGAGGAAAAAGAGGTTATTTAAGCAGTACTATTTATAGACATGCTATGATAAATATGAGGTTTGAAAGTTTCACGATAGAACATACAAATCACTAACATTTGATAAAATAACTAATTAGGCTAATTTATGTTTTTAAGGTTAGTGAAGTTCTAAAAATAGGAGATTAAATTTTATGGGTAAAAATATAGAAAATATAATTTTAAATTCAGTAGATATAGATAAAAAAGATAGCAGAGGAAGAACTCCACTTATATATGCAATAGTTCAAAGAAAAACAATAGATATTATAAATTCTATAATAAGGGCTGGAGCTAATTTAGAGTTAAAAGATAAATTAGGAGACACTGCATTAAAAAAAGCTATAAAATTCAAAAGGATAGATGTAGTAGAATTACTAATTAAACATGGAGTTAATATTCAAAGCGAAAATATAGAAAATTCTCCATGGTTTTACGCTCGAAAAAATAAAAAAATAGCAGATATATTATTAGATACAAAAGGAGCTATAAGATTAACATTAAGTGCAGATGAAGAAAATATATTAGAAGAACTTTTATATAATGAAGATATAGATGAAATATGTTCAAAAATAGAAAATTTAGATTTACCAGAGATATTACATGCATTTATATTAGAATTTAATTATGATGATGAGTGGTTACCTATAGTAACCGTTTTAAATAATGAAAACTGCAAAGAAATAACAGTAATAGAAATAATAGAATTATTAACAGATGGAAATATATCAGATTTAAAACTTATTGATGAAAAAATATTTAATTTAATTAATATTAAATATTCAGGTTTAATATTGAGATTAAAAGTTAATATGTATATATAAATATAATTAAGTTTCACAATTTTCGCGAATAATTTTATGAAAAAAATTTATATAATACGAACTTATAATGTTGAATACAGGAGGGATTTTTATGACCAATATTGAAGTTGTAAAAATTCAGATGGGAAAAAGAGGTTATTTAAGCAGTACTGTTTATAGAGATGCCATGATAAATATGAGATTTGAAAGTTTCACGATAGAAGACACAAATTTCTTTATTGATTATTATAAGACCGTAAAGGATATTTTCAGCCGCAATCAAATATTACAAACCTTTGTTTTGCAATGTCAAAAATATGATTTAAAAGAATTTTTTTTAATCGCTTTTAAAAAAGAGCGTTATCTTGAAATGCGTTTAACTGCCATCCGAGGGTACGCTACCTATGTATCAGAAAAAGAAGTTATTCCACTTATGAAAAAGTTTGTAGATATTTTAGTTAAAATACCAAGCCATACGCCATATAATTATCAAGAATATGAAATGCTTCGTTCTAAATTTGGATTACCATATTTAGTTGAAAAATACAAATATGATTGCTTTAAAGAAGCACTGGAGCAATTAGAAAAACAATATAATGACATGCCTGATGAGTGTAAGGGATTTTTTACTCTCGATGAAAATGGAATATATGTATCTTTAATGACGGGAGAGGAAATAGACAAAAATATTGATATATTATTTAAGAAAAATGAAAACAGTTTATATAATAAGAACGGTGTTTAATTATGGAAAATGATAACTCTTTGTTGTGTGCATGCTAAATAAATGATATGGATTTAATTAAAGAGCGAATAATTGGTGTAACACCTTCCCAATTAAAAAAGAGTACTTTAGAAACAAGTACACCCATACATACTACTGCTAAAAATGGGAATTTAGGGTTGAACAATTTTCTTTTTTAGTTCGTGCTATGGCTATAATTTTACGATTAACTAGTAAATAGAAATTTTATAGAGGATATAGATATGGATTTGATAGATGAACTTATAAATTGTATTAACAGAATTGACTATAGTACATTTGATGAAGACTATATAGATGAGTTACTTGATAGTAGGGATAGTGAGCAATTTGACACCGAATGGTGTCGAGTTAGTAAAAAAATTAATTCATTAAAAAATGATCAAAACTATGGGAATCTAAATAAAGAAGTACAAGTTAAAATAAGAGAAAAAGTATTTATGATAATTAAGCAAAATACTGGGAGTGAACTTTCAGATTATGTTTCTGATGACTTTGGACTAATTTATGATAGTTTAATAGTAAATTATAAGGATGAATGGCTAAATAAATTAATTAAGGAATATAAAAATATAAGGATTCCTGCTGGAGAACTTTAAAATAAAGGAGTAGTGTTTTGGAAAAGTTTGAGGGTTTTAAAGAAAAAGTATATTTAGAGATGCTAAATTTATTAAAAAATAAATTCACTAATTATGAAAAAGATATATATTCAATAGCATTAGAAATATTTTATGGAGAAGAATATGGTATAAAAGTCCGATATCAGACTAAAGATGATTTTAATGTTCAACTTAAAAAAGGGTTAGAAGTTCACAAATATGATGTGCAAGAATTTGAATATTTAAATGAAGTTGAGAATATATTTTTCTTAACAAATAATCACACAAGAGACTTTTGGGGATCAATACTTTATTATATGTATGACGATAGCGCTCCTATACCAAGGGGATATTATGATGACTTTGGTATACCGATGCAAAATGGAATATTAGATAGAATAGAGTTGCCTGGTGATACATTTACTTTTTTGGAAGACACAGCACTGTTTTGTGCTGAAAAGCTTAAGCATACAACTGAATTTATTAGGAAAGATGATGATTTCTTAATATTTGTGTGCCATGAGAGCACAATGTACTATAGATATCCTCTTTCTTTTATAAGAAGAACTGTTGATGAAGATAAACTGTATCTTTTAATGGATAGTGCTTCACAAGAACAATAGTGGACAATCTTACTAAAAAAGTAAGGATAAACATTTAATTTATAGAAAAAATTTAAATAGATAAAACTTAATGTTCATTTTGTAACTGTTTAAAAGGACACCATTTTTGGTGTCCTTGTCTCACTTTATGATGTCATATCAAGACTTTTTTATTCCTGGTAAATTAGTAGCAAAATAACTAAAATTTGATTTATCAATTGTTAATAAATATAGTATTTATATGGGTGACAGTATTTTAAATTTTAAATTTAATAAATCTAAATAAAAGCACGTTTACATGTATAGGCAATTAATTTATACTAAACTTAAGTAGAATGAGTATAAATTAAAGGGGATAATTTAAATGAAGAAAGCAGTCATAGGAATTTCAGGAAGTATAACTGTAGAAACTGATGGTGATATGCCAGGGTATGAAAGAGCTTATGCTACAGATGACTATGTTCAAGCAGTAGCAAGAGAGGGAGCAATTCCCGTTATTTTACCTATAGTTCAAGATGAAGATATAATAAAAGAACAGGTGAAGAATGTAGATGCAATAATTTTAAGTGGAGGCCATGACGTAAGTCCACTAGTGTATGGTGAGGAACCACTTTTAAAACAAGGTGAGATATTAGAAAAGAGAGATTATTTTGATATAAAACTTTTAAAAACTGCCTTAGAGTTAAAAAAACCTGTTTTAGGAATTTGTAGAGGACTTCAACTTTTAAATGCAGCTTTAGGTGGCACTAATTATCAAGACTTATCTTATATAGAAAGTTGTACTATAAAACATGATCAAGGAAGTTCTGGTCCAACAACTGCAACTCATACAGTAGAGACTAAAAAAGATAGTAAGTTAAATAAATTATTTGGTGATACATTTTTAGTTAATAGTTTTCATCATCAAGCTTTAAAAGAAATACCACAGGGGTTTGTAGTAAGTGCAAAAGCTAAAGACGGAGTTATAGAAGGTATAGAAAAGCTTGGAGAAGATTTTGTTGTAGGAGTACAATGGCATCCTGAAATGATGTCTGTAAAACATGAAAATATGAGAGTAATATTTAAAGAATTAATAAAAGAGGCTTTAAAATAAAAAAATATAAGGCAAAACATTTAAAAAATTAAATTTAAGTGTTTTGTTTTTTTGTCTAAGAAATAGTAGTATCTTAAAGTTTGGGTATAAATAATTCTAAGTTTTTCATATCTTTGTTTAGAAGTATTTAACCAAAATGATTCATAGAACTTTAGGTTATTAAAATTTTAGACCAATATGTTAAAAGTTTATTCGTATAAAGATATCCTTTTAATAAAAGTAATGAGGTTATAATTATATTGACATATGCTTTTTATTTTTTTGTCTAAATTTTTGATATAATTGAGTATGCAAATAAATTTATATAATGTGAAAGAAGTGATAGGTAATGAAAAACCTAACTGTTAGTTTAAAAGATAAAAGTTATGACATAATTATAGAAAATGGAATTTTGGAGAAAGTAGGCAAAGAGGTTAAGGATATATATAATGGAAACAAAATTTGTGTAGTTACAGATGAAAATGTTTATAAACTTTATGGAAAGAGAATTAAAAAAAGTTTAGAGTTAGAAGGATTTGATGTTTATTTTATTGTGGTTAAACCAGGTGAATGTAGCAAATCCTTTGAAATCTTAAATGAAGTATATAATGAATTTATAGAATTTAAATTAACTAGGGGAGATTTAGTAATAGCCTTTGGTGGAGGAGTTGTTGGGGATTTAGCTGGATTTGCAGCATCTACATATTTAAGAGGGATTTCATATATTCAAATTCCAACTTCTCTTTTAGCACAGATAGATAGTAGTATTGGAGGAAAAGTTGCTGTTAATTTACCACAAGGAAAAAATTTAGTAGGAAGTTTTTATCATCCTAAAAAGGTAATAATAGATCCTAAAGTTTTAGAAACTCTTTCTAATAGATTTTTAAAGGATGGGCTTGGAGAGGTTATAAAATATGCGTGTATTAAAGATAAAGAGTTATTTGAAATGTTAAATAATATAAAAAGTGAAGATGAACTTAATTCGAATATGTCTAATATAATATACACTTGTTGTAATATAAAAAGAGAGATTGTAGAAAAGGATGAAAAAGATTTGGGACTTAGAATGATTCTTAATTTTGGGCATACTTTTGGTCATGGAATAGAAAAATTTTTTAATTATGAAGGATATTCTCATGGGGAAGCAGTTGCACTTGGAATGTACTATATTACAAATAAAAGTGAATTGTTAGGTTTTACGGAAAAAGGAACCTCACAAAAAGTTAAAAATATATTAGAAAACTTTAATATAGATTATAATATACCAGATGTAAGTATGGATAAAATTAAGGACACAATTACCTTAGATAAAAAAAACATAGGAAGTTTTATAAACTTAATTTTACTAAAAAGAATAGGAGAGGCTTATATAGAAAAAATAAGTTCAAATGATATAAATATATTTTTTAGTATAGAGTAGAAAATATAAAATGTTAATTTAAAATATAGAAAGGCAAAGGAAGAAGTATAATGAATAGTATTAAAATAAAACCTTCTAAATTAAGAGGACATATTATTATTCCTCCTTCTAAAAGTTTAAGTCATAGGGCAATAATTTGTGCAGCACTTTGTAATAAAGGGGAAAGTATTATAAGTAATCTTATTTTATCAGAAGATATAAAAGCTACTATAGATGGAGTAAAAGCTCTAGGTGCTAATACGGAACTTATAAAGGAAGAGAATAATATATATAAATTAAAGGTAACTAAAAGTCAATATGATATTGATTTAAAAAAAGATAAAAAAATAAGTATAAATTGTAGGGAATCAGGTTCTACTTTAAGATTCTTAATTCCATTAGGGGTGGCATTAAAAGAAGAATGTGAATTTACTGGATACGGAAAATTAGTAGAAAGACCTTTAGAAGTATATTATAAAATTTTTGATGAACAGGGAATTGTTTATGAAAATAACAATGGTAAGCTTCCTTTAAAAGTTAAAGGAAAATTAAAAAGTGGTCAATTTAAAGTAGAAGGAAATATAAGTTCCCAATTTATATCAGGGTTATTTTTTACATTGCCATTGTTAAGTGATAATTCTCAGATCAAAATAATAAATAACCTGGAATCTAAGGGATATATTGATTTAACTTTAGATATTTTAAAGAAGTTTAATATACATATAGAAAATAATAATTATGAGGAATTTTTAGTTAAAGGAAATTCAGAATATAAAGCATTAAATTATAAAGTAGAGGGAGATTATTCGCAGGGAGCTTTTTTCTTAGTAGCTAAAGAATTAGGAAATAAGGTTTTATGTGAGGGTTTAGAAGAAAATTCTCTTCAGGGAGATAAAGAAATTTTAAATATTATAAGTAAATTTCAAGATTTAAAAGAGAATGAAATAGTTATAGATGCTTCTCAAATACCTGATTTAGTACCTATTTTAACGGTATTAGCTTGTTTGCAAGAGAACAAAATAACTAAAATAATTAAAGCAGAAAGACTTAGAATAAAGGAATCAGATAGATTAAAAGCAATAGCTACCGAATTAAATAAATTAGGTGGAGAAGTGAATGAGCTTCCGGATGGGTTAGTTATTAAGGGGAAGAACACTCTAAAAGGAGGGGCAAAAGTTAGTAGTTGGAATGATCATAGAATTGCTATGGCATTAGCTATTGCAGCCACTAGGTGTGAAGAAGAAGTAATATTAGAAGGATTTGAAGCTGTAAATAAATCCTATCCTGATTTTTGGAATGATTATAAATCTTTAGGAGGAGAAATTTATGAGCTCAGTTTGGGGAAATAAATTAAAACTTAGTATTTTTGGAGAATCCCATGGTGAAGGAATTGGTGTTGTAATAGATGGACTTCCAGCAGGAATTAAATTAGATTTAGACTATATAAATAAAGAAATGCAAAGAAGAGCACCAGGAAAAAGTAAGTTAGCTACAGGAAGATGTGAAAGTGATTTATATAATATTTTAAGTGGGTATTTTGATGGCAAAACAACAGGAACTCCATTATGTGCAACCATATTAAACAAAGATAAACGTTCTAAGGACTATAGTAAATTTAAAACACATATGCGACCTAGTCATGGTGATTATACAGGATTTCTAAAGTACTCAGGATTTAATGATTATAGAGGGGGAGGACACTTTTCAGGAAGAATAACTGCTCCTTTGGTATTTGCAGGAGCAATAGCTATGCAAATATTAGAAAAACATAAGAAAATTTTTATAGGAAGTCATATTAAAAGTATTTATACTATAGAAGAAGAGGAATTTTCATTAACTGATGTTACTAAAGAACAATTAAAAAACTTAAGAAATAGTGATTTTCCTGTTTTGTGTAATGAGGTTGGAGAAAAAATGAAAAATGAGATTTTAAAGGCTAAGCATGATGGTGATTCAGTAGGTGGTGTAGTTGAATGTACAGCTATAAATATTGAAGGTGGTTTTGGTGAACCTTTTTTTGATTCTATAGAAAGTAGACTTTCTCATATTCTGTTTTCTATTCCCGCTGTGAAAGGAATAGAATTTGGAAAGGGATTTAATATTAGTAAATTAAAAGGTTCTAATGCTAATGATTGTTATTACATTAATGAAGGAAAAATTTTAACTAAAACAAATAATAATGGTGGAGTTTTAGGTGGAATAACTAATGGAATGCCTTTAAATTTTAAAGTGTGTATAAAGCCGACTCCATCTATATCAAAAGTGCAAAATACTGTCGATATATCTAAGATGGAACAATCTCAACTTGTAATTGAAGGAAGACATGATCCATGTATAGTTCCTAGAGCAATTCCAGTTGTAGAAAGTGCTGTTGCTATTACTATTTTAGATTTTATTTTAGAAAGAGAGGGTGAATTGTGGATAAAAAATTAAATTTACAAGAACTTAGGGAAAAAATAAATAATATTGATAAAGAATTAGTGGGGTTGTTAGAACAACGCTTCCAGTGTGTTATGGAAATAGGAATGTATAAAAAAGAAAATTTAATTCCTGTGTTAGATTCAAAAAGGGAGTTAGAAGTTATTGAAAAGTCTAAAAATTTATTAAATAATCCACAATATGATAAATATTTAGAAAAGTTATACACAGAAATAATGAAAACTTGTAGACAACTTCAAAAAGATAATGTACTAGATAAGTAATGCATACTAAATAATACACTATTTAGTATTGCTTGTACACTAAAATATTAAAAAGTTAGCTATAAGGGGTAGAATCATGGTTATAACCAGCTTAGATAAAGATAAACTGAAGAAAGATTTTATTAGAATATGGATTGATGAAAGTAATGAATTTCCTGAATTTAAGGAAAAGATTAGTTTATATAAAAAAATAGAGAATGAAGAAAGATTAAATAAATGTATAGATCAAATATTTAAGTTAATAAAGGAATTTTCAAGTGATATAAATGAGCAAGGGGTATGGAAGACAAAGATTAAAGAAGTCTTAAAGAGAAGTTTTTTTATTTCTTATTCAGAAGACTTTCCACCTAGTATGGATGAGTTTGTAAATAAATTTTTTTATATTACGGAAACATTTTTTATGGAGGCAAGAACATTTGATAAAGAAATAAGCATAGAAGATATATTACAGGCTATGCGAAATGTATGGAGTATGTGTCTAATTCAACTTTTGTTAGAAGAAGAAATAGAGTTTACCCCATCTATATTTGCATATAGTATGTTATATCCTTATACAGATAATTATTTAGATGATTTAAATATTTCTGGAACCGAAAAGAATAAATTCAATTGTGATTTAAAAAAGCGTTTAAAAGGTGAATTACACATTGAAACAAATAAAAACAATGATAAAATCTTTAAGCTTATAGAAATGATAGAAGGACAATTTGAAAGGGATAAATATTTACAGGTTTTTGAAAGTCTTGTAGATATACAGGAGGCACAAGAAAGAAGTTTAATCCAACATAAGAAAAATATTAAATTAAATGAAAAAGAACTTTTAGATATTTCAGTTGAAAAGGGCGGATTTTCTGTATTAGCTTCGGGATATCTGATTAAAGGACTTCTAACAGAAAAACAAATCTTCTTTTTATACGGATATGGATTTTTACTGCAACTTTGTGATGATTTGCAAGATGTTAAAGTAGATATAAAAAATAATCATAATACCCTTATATCAAGGGTAGGTGAAAGATGGAATCTAGATAGTGTAACTAATAATTTGTTTAATTTTAATAATTTTATATCGAGCTTATTAAATGAATTTGACTTAAGTGGTATGGAATGGATAGAGGATTTTGTAGAGAAAAAGATGTTAAATTTGCTTTTTTTCTGTGTATGTAAAAATAAAAAATTCTATAGTAAAAAATATTTTAAATGTATGGAAGAGTATTTTCCATATAGAAGTAAATATATAATAAAATTAAATAAAAAAGTTAATAAAAAATATAAGAGATTAATAAAAAAGGTTGGACGTGAAAAAATTAATGAGGCTATTATTTGTGCTTTAAGTTAATATATATTTATATACAAAATAGCTTACAACAGTATACATAAAAAATAAAACATATTATTTTAAAATATACACGATATATATAGGGAGATGATATTTATGGAAAAGTTGTATGGTATAATTGGAGAAAAATTAGGACATACATATTCTCCAGAAATTCACAAAAAAATTTTGGAAGCAATTAATATTAAAGGGCAGTTTGGGGTTTTTCAAGTTAGGAAAGATCTTTTAATAGATGTTGTACCTGGATTAAAAGCATTAGGTTATAATGGGGTTACTGTTACGATTCCATATAAAGTGGATATAATGAAATATTTAGATGAGATAAGTATAGAAGCAAAAAATATTGGCGCTATAAATGTAGTTGATATAAAAAAAGGAAAAGCCATAGGGTATAATACGGATTATTATGGTTTTGGTATGACTTTAAAACATTTTGACATAGATATTCAGGGTGAAGAAGCAGTAATTTTAGGTACAGGGGGAGCATCTAGGGCTGTGGTGCAATATCTTGTGGATAATGGGATTAAAAATATTATTTTTGTAAGTAGAAATATTGAGGAAGCAAGAAAAAAATATCCTAAATATGAGATTATAAGTTATAAGGAGTTAGATACAATAAAAGAGAGTAAACTTGTAGTAAATTGTACTCCAGTTGGTATGTATCCTAAAAATGAGTTTACACCAATGGATAAGAAATATTTAAAAAAATTCAAAGCTGTTGTAGATATAATTTATAATCCATTAGAAACATTATTTTTAAAGGAAGCTAAGGAACAAGGTTTAAAAAGTGTAAATGGTATGTATATGTTGGTAGCTCAAGCTGTTAGAGCACAAGAAATTTGGAATGATATTGAAATTCCTTATGAGGTTGTAGATAAGATCTATGAATATATGATACAAAAATAAGTAATGGAGTAAAGTGTGAATATGAATATTGTTTTAATTGGTATGCCAGGGTGTGGAAAAAGCACCTTGGGTTCTTTTTTATCTAGAAGATTAAATTTAAGATTTATTGATTTAGATGAATATATAGAAAATAAACAAGAAAAAACTATAAAAGAAATCTTTAATAATGGAGAAGAGTATTTTAGAGATATAGAAACTGATGTGGTGAAAGAAGTAAGTATATTTAATTCTACTATAATTTCAACAGGTGGAGGAGTTGTAAAAAGATATGAGAATATACTACAACTTAAAAAAAATTCTATAATCATTTTTATAAATAGGCCTATAGAAGAAATTTTAAAGGATATAGATTGTGAAAGTCGTCCACTTTTAAAAAAAGGAAAAGAAAAATTATATAGGCTATATGAAGAAAGGTTACCATTGTATAAAAAGTATTGTGATGTAGAGATATTAAATGATAAACATATAGATTTAGTTTTAGGAGATATTATTAAATTACTTAAAAGAAAGGAAATAATTTAGAATGAGAATCTTAGTTATTAATGGACCAAATTTAAATTTTTTAGGTATTAGAGAAAAGGGGGTTTATGGCAAGGAAACTTATGAAGAATTATGCAATTTTATAGAAAACGAAGCTAAAAATCTTGGAATTGATATTGATATACGTCAAAGTAATATAGAGGGAGAGATTATAAATTTTATACAAGAAGCTTATGAAAATATTGATGGAATCATTATAAATCCAGGTGCATATACTCATTATAGTATAGCTATATTTGATGCATTAAAGTCTGTAAATATTGATACTATAGAAGTTCATTTAAGTAATATATATAAACGTGAAGAATTTAGACATAAATCAGTAACAGCTCCTGCTTGTGTTGGACAAATTTCAGGATTAGGTTTTTTAGGATATAAGTTAGCAATGGAAGCACTATATTATAGAAAAAATAAATAGATTTAATATAAATTATAAATAATAAATATTAGATTATACCACTGTTAAAGTTTAAAATAAAATTATAAAAGCTTTAGGAGGGGATTTTATGCATAAAGATCAATTAATAAACTTAGAACCTTCAGTTAGAGAACAAGTTATGAGAGAGGAACTTGGAGAAGAAAAGTGTAAGATTTTAGATAAGTATGGATTGCACCCTAATGAGAGAATATATTGGGAAAAAGTACAAGAAAAATATCCTACACAAGAATATTTTAGTCATAAATTTGCAGTAAAAAGTTCAGTACTAGGTATGATTTTTCATATATATAGATTATGTTTTGCTAAGACTAAATATTTTGAAAATAATTGGGATAAGTTTATTCCGTGTGTTTATACCCTTCGAGAAGGATTTATAGAAACAGAACTGTACAATATGGAATTTATTAAACATAAAAAAACAGGATTAATTATAGATCTAAGAGAACTATCTAAAATTCATTGGATTCAAGATTTTAAAGACTTATGCTTATATATAGAAAATAAAGAAAAAGAGTTAGAAAGAAAAATTGGATAGTATATAAAAATAAAAGATATAGATAACTTTTAATTAGAAATATATATAGTTATAAAAATGCAAATTCATATAAGGTGGATTTGCATTTTTATATTATTGAGTTAAATATTAAAAAATGTGGTCATTATTCATTTATAGAAAAAACTGAAGAGATTTTAGAAAGTATAGATAAATTTTTATTAAAACATTAAGTTATTATATAAATCATAGTAATTAATGATAACTTTTATTAAGATAATTAGTTGAATCTCTAAATGGGTTGTGATAATATGGAAGCAAAGTTAAATAAAACAGGGGTGCTAGAATATGGCTAGCTGAGATAAAGATCCTTAAAATCTTTGACTCTTTGACCTGATCTGGATAATGCCAGCGTAGGAAACATATTTATAAATTAATTTGTTTTTGTTACAAATTATATTTGTTTATGATAATGCAAATCCGAAACTGGATTTGCATTTTTGATTTTAAATTAAAAAATAAAAAGTTAGAGTAACAATATATTTACAATTAGGAGGAAATGATATGAAAAATGTTTTAACTATTGCAGGATCAGATAGCTGTGGGGGAGCAGGTATTCAAGCGGATTTAAAAACTTTTTCAGCGCATGGAGTTTATGGTATGTCTGTCATTACAGCTGTTACTGCGCAAAACACTATGGGAGTTCTAGCAGTTCAAGACATAGAAAGAGATATCATTGAAAAACAAATAAGCTGCATATATGAAGATATAGAAGTGAGTGCAGTAAAAATTGGTATGGTATCTAAGATAGAAACTATAGAAGCAATTGCAGAAGGTCTTTTAAAGTATAGAGCAAAAAACATTGTTGTAGATCCTGTAATGATTTCTAAAAGTGGATATGACTTATTAAAACCGGAATCAAAAGACACATTAATTAAAAAATTACTTCCTATAGCTACAATTGTTACACCTAATTTACCAGAAGCAGAAGTTATCTTAGAGAGAAAAATAACAACATTGGATGAAATGATTGAAGCAGCTAAAGAAATACATAGTAAAGGACCTAAAACTGTTTTAGTTAAAGGTGGTCATTTAGAAAATGATGCTACTGATGTTTTATATGATGGAAAAGAAATTTATTTATTAAAGGGTACAAGAATAGATACTAAAAATACACATGGAACAGGATGTACATTATCTTCAGCTATAGCTTCAAATTTGGCAAATGGTTATGATGTAAAAGAAGCAGTACAAAAAGCTAAGGAGTATATAACAATGGCTATTGAACATTCCTTTGCAATAGGACATGGAGTCGGTCCTACAAATCATTTTTATAAGTTATATAAAAGTTCAGGATTAATAGATTAATAAAATAAATTTTCGGTGTAAGGAGGGGAAATTTAAATGATAGAGGAGAATAGGGAAGTAAATGGAAGTATACTACAATCTTGTTGTGATACACTTACTGCTTTAAGAGAAAAAAAACCACTAATTCATCATATAACTAATTATGTTACAGTGAATGATTGTGCAAATATTACTTTAGCCATAGGGGCATCTCCTGTAATGGCAGATGATATAAATGAAGTTGAAGAAATGACATCAATAGCGGGAGCTTTAGTTATAAATATAGGTACATTAAATACAAGAACTGTTGATTCTATGATTAAAGCGGGAAAAAAAGCAAATGAACTTAATATACCAGTAATCCTAGATCCAGTAGGAGTAGGGGCTACAAAATATAGATTAGAAGTTGCAAAGAAACTTTTAGAAAATGTTAAGTTTACTGTGGTTAGAGGCAATATGTCAGAAATTAAAATATTATCGGGAATAAAATCAGGGATAAAAGGTGTTGATTCAACGGAGAGTTTAGACGGTAAAGAGAAAATAGCTAAAAATTTGGCTTTAAAATTAAAATCAGTTGTAGCAATAACAGGAGCCATAGATTGTATTTCTGATGGAAAAAGAATTGTTTCTATAGAAAATGGACATTCTATGTTATCTAATGTTACAGGGACAGGATGTATGAGTACTTCTTTAATAGCTTCGTATACTTCTATTTTCAAAGATGGTTTTATAGGTGCAATAGGTGGGTTAGTATCAATGGGTATAGCTGGAGAAAAAAGTTTTGAAAGTTTAGTAGATGGAGACGGAATAGGAACTTTTAGAATAAGAATTTTCGATAATATATATAATTTAACAGAGAGTGAACTTTTAAATAAAGCAAAGATATATTAAGAAGAAGGTGAGTATATGAAAAAATCTAATATAGATTATACTTTATATTTAGTAACGGATAGAGAAATTTTGGGAAATAGAAACTTAGAAGATGCTGTAGAAGAAGCTATTTTAGGTGGAGTTACCTTGGTTCAATTAAGGGAAAAAAATTGTTCAAGTTTAGAGTTTTATAATACTGCTAAAAATATAAAAGAAATTACACGTAAATATAATATACCTTTAATTATAAATGATCGATTAGACATAGCACAAGCAATAGACGCAGATGGAGTTCATATTGGACAAGAAGATATGCCAGTTGATCTTGCAAGGAAAATTTTGGGGCAACATAAGGTTATCGGAGTTTCAGCTCAAACATTGGAACAGGCACTTATAGCAGAAGAAGAAGGTGCAGATTATCTAGGTGTAGGAGCAATTTTTAATACTACTACTAAAAGAGATGCTATCCAAGATATGGGATTAAAAATATTGAAAGATATAAAAGTAAAAGTTAATATACCTATAGTTGGAATAGGTGGTATAGATCATAGTAATGCAAAAAGCGTAATCCAGACCGGTGCAGATGGAGTTGCTGTGGTTTCGTGTATTTTAAAAGAGACAGATATAAGAAATTCAAGTAAAAGATTATATGATATAGTTAAAAAATAAATATAATAATACTTTTTAAAAGTCCAAAAGTAACTTATATAAAATTACTTTTGGATTTTTTTATATATAAAAGATAATTTATTTCACTTAAAAAGTTACATATACTTTGAATTTATAAATTATGTAAGAAGAACTAAAGATAATTAAATATTTAGCCGAGAATCATAGAATAATCATTAGTTTTACAAATAAAATTTATAAGATAAGTAATATATAAAATCTTTTTTTAGAACTTGATAATACACTATGATAAAGTATAAAAAGATTTAAATGTTTTAAAAAGTTTATAATAATAAAATTTTTAAATAAAGTTATAGTATATAAAAGGCAATAATTTAAATATAAAGGTTATTTTAAGATTATATAGATTCTTATTTTTAAATCTAAAATATTATTATGTAGTTATATATTATAAAATACATATTTCACAAAAAATATTACAAAATTACTGAACCATTGAGATTAAATTTTTTATTAAAAGTTTAAAAAATTTGAAATTGTTATTGGATTATATGAGTTTTATACTTTAAATAAATTATAGAATTGGTATAATAAGTATAGAAATTTATTTTAGACTTCACTAGAATAAACAAAGGAGTTGTAAAAGCATGGATTTAAATAATAATGAGAACTTAACGATGGAAGAGGCTATGTTAGATATAGATAAGTCTATGAAAAAGATTAAGACAGGTGATATTGTAAAAGGAAAAGTAGTTTCTGTTTTAGAAAATGAAGTTATAGTAAACATAGGATATATGGCAGATGGAATAATTCCGGTTGAAGAGTTATCATTTGAAGATGTTGTACCAAGTGATGTAGTTAAAGAGACAGAAGAAATTTTTGTTTATATATTAAAGAGAGATGATGGAGAAGGAAATGTTCTTTTATCTAAAAAAAGAGCCGATGAAATTAAGCTTTGGAATTCTTTGACTGAACTTTATAACAGAAAAGAAAATGTAATATTTAAAGTTAAAGAGGTAGTAAAGGGAGGATTAAGAGGTTGTGTTAACGGACTAAAAGCTTTTATGCCGGCATCCCTAGTGTCAGCTGAATATACAGATGATTTAAATGTATACTTAGAAAAAGAATTAGAATGTAGAATAGATGAAATTAGTAAAAAAAATCAGAACATTGTTGTATCTAGGAAGGTTATAGAACTAGAAGAATTAAACAAAAAGAAAGAAATACTTTGGAATTCTATTAAAAAAGGGCAAAAAGTAAAAGGTGTTGTAACTAAAATAATGAATTTTGGTGCTTTTGTTGATTTAGGTGGAATAGAAGGTTTAATACATTTATCTGAATTAGCATGGAGAAAAGTTAAGAATGCTTCAGAAGTTGTTTCTATACGTCAACCGGTTAACGTATATGTATTAGATGTAGATAAAGATAAGAAAAGAATTGCTTTGAGTTTAAAACAATTAGGAGAAAATCCTTGGGACAATATTGAGGGAAGACTTATAGAAGGAAGTGTAGTAGAGGGTGTTATTACAAGACTTTTAGATTTTGGAGCATTTGTAGAGATAGAAGAAGGAATAGAAGGACTTGTACATGTAACTGAAATTTCTGATGAAAATATAGTTAAACCATCTAATATGCTTACAATTGGAGAAAGAGTTAAAGTTAAGATATTGTCCATAGATAAAGAAAATCATAGGTTGTCTTTAAGTATAAAGGAAGCTAAAGAAAAAGTAGTTGAAGATTTTTCAAGTTATGTGGATGATGAAGAAAATACAAATTCTTTAGGAGATTTATTTAAAGATAAACTAAAAAATTTAAATTTAAAATAATTTATATTATTGAATTTTATACAATAAGAATGAATTTTAACATTTAAATGTAGTAAGAAAGAGTATCTTAATTTTCCTAAAAATAAAGATACTCTTTTATTGTATTCTTATGCCATACAATACATAAAATGTAATAAATCTACGAAAATAAAAAGTAAGAACAAAAATAAAATTAAATAAATTTAAAATTTAATGAAATTATCCTTAAATATGATGAAATTACAGAAAGTTTAAATTATAATGTTAAGTGATAAATAAATTAATACATAATTTAAGAAAAATAGAGGGTGTTAATTGTGGATAATATAGATGAAATTTTAAAATTTAGAAGAGAATTTCATAAATGTGCAGAAGTAGGATGGTTAGAATTTGAAACAACTATAAAAATTATTGAATATTTAAATGAGTGGAACATAAAAACAATATATGGTAAAAAAGTACATAGTTTTAGAATGGGGTTACCTACAGAAGCACAGAAAGAGAAACATAAAAAGTGTGTTATAAAAAGAAATCCACAATTAAATCATAAAAAATATAAGGAAATTTTTGAAGGATATACTGGGGTAATAGGAGTTTTAGATACAAAGAGGCAAGGTAATAATACAATTTTACGTTTTGATATAGATGCCAATAATGTGGTAGAAACTGATGAAGAAAAGCACATACCAAACAAAGAGGATTTTGCCTCATATAATTATGGTATGATGCATGCTTGTGGACATGATGCACATATTGCAATAGGTCTTATGGTTGCAAAAGAAATAAGTAAACTTAAAAATGAACTTACAGGTAAAATATATTTTATTTTTCAACCGGCAGAAGAAGGTGTAAGAGGAGCAAGTAGTATAATAGATAGTGAAATAGGTGAAGAAATTTTTAAAAAAGCAGACTATTTTATTTCATCGCATATAGGATTTTCTGGAAAGGACAATGAAATTGTTTGTTGTACAGAGGGATTTTTAGGAACTACTAAATTAGATATAGAGTTTTATGGTAAAGCATCACATGCAGGTGCATGCCCTGAAAATGGTAGGAATGCCTTGTTAGGGGCTAGTAATTGTATTTTAGGATTATATAGTTTGACTCAATTTAGTGGAGGCATTAGTAGAATTAATGTGGGAACATTAATGGCTGGTACGGCCAGAAATGTAGTTCCAAGTATAGCAATTTTGGAAATAGAAACCCGATCAGATGAAGAAGAGATAAATATAGCATTAGTTAATAGAGTGAAAGATATTGTAAAGGGATCAGCTAATATGTATGGGCTAGATTATAAAATAAAAAAGCAGGGGATGACTAGTGCATATAAAATTGGTAATAGAAAATTTGGGTATGAGATTTACGACTGTTTAAGTAACTTAAATTTGAGTTTAATAAAAGTTAGTAATTTTGGAGCATCAGAAGATGCTACTTCTATGATGAGAAAAGTGGAGGAAAATGGAGGACAAGCAATATATATGATTATAGGTACAAATAGGGCAGATGAACATCATAATGAACATTTCGATATTAATGAAAAAAATCTTATTAATGGATTTAATGTTTATATGAGTATTTTAAAAAAACTAAATAACCCTGTTGAATCTACGAATATTAGGGGATAATGGATATGAAAAGGGGAAGCTGCAATGAAAAAAACTTTAAAAGGTAGATTTATGTTCCCAGTTCTTTTGTCAGCAGCTTTAGGCATATGTGTATTAATATTTATTTTTTATTCTCAGGCCAAGCAGATAATAACTAGTGATATAGAGAAGATGTCTAAAGACAAAGTTGAGAAAATGGTTGATAACGTTGATAACAAATTAAAGAATTGGAAAGAGATTCTACAAATACTTGCTACAGATGATGAAGCAAAAAGATTAAATGGAAAAGATCTTTTTAATGAAATAAGTAAACAGAAAAAAATTTTTGATGATTTTGAGTTAATGACTATTATCGATGAAAAAGGAAATTATTATGATAGTAAGCATAGAAGAGGAAATGTTAGTGATAGACAATATTTTAAGGATAGTATAGAAGGATATACTAGTATTTCAGAACCCATTATTTCCAAAAGGGATAATAAAGCTGTAATAGTTATTTCTACACCTATAAGTGATAAGAAAAATATTAAAGGAGTATTATGTGCGGAGGTAAGTCTTTCTTATTTAACGTATATTATTAACTGTGAAAAAATTGGAGAAAAAGGATATGCATTTATGATAGATTCAGTAGGTAGATTAATGGCATATCCAGATAAAAATAAACTGTTAACTACTAATATAATTGATATGAATGATGAAGATTTAAATTCTATATGTAAAGATATGATTAAAGGAATAGATGGAGTAGGCAGATATAATTATAATGGTGAATTAAAAATGGTGGCATACAAACATGTATTAGAAGCACCATGGTCTATAGCAATGACAGCAAATTATAAGGAAGTTTTTCATGATTTAGAAGTCTTTAAAAATTTTATTATAGTTATAGGAATTATAGTTTTAGCGATTATTATATATTTCATATATATAGTGGTAAATTCTGTTACTGAACCAATTAAAGAAATAAAGGATTGTATAGAAATTGCAACAACGGGAAATCTTGAAGTGCAATGTAATATTAATAGTAAAGATGAATTAGGGGTACTTGGAGATAGATTAAATAAGTTAATTAATGAAAATAAAAGGTTAATAGATGAAACTATAGAGTATGATAGAATTAAAATGGAGTTTTTTGCTAATATATCACATGAATTAAAGACACCTATAAATATCATTTTTTCCACTGTTCAATTGTTAAGCTTATATGCTAACAAAAATGAAGATGTTAGTTTTAATGATTTAGAACAAGATAAAATGAGGAAGTATCTTAAAATTATGGAACAGAATTCTTATAGACTAATAAGATGTGTTAATAATTTAATTGATTTAACGGAATTAGATTGTGGAGTATTAACACCTAAGCTAGTTAATACTAACATAGTTGAGGTAGTAGAGGAGATAACTATGGCCACTGTAGAATATGTAAAAAGTAAAGATAAAAAAATTATTTTTGATACAGATATAGAAGAAAAGTATATGGCTATTGATGTAGAGAAAATTGAAAGAATAATTTTAAATTTAATTTCTAACGCCTTAAAGTTTACGGAACCTAAGGATGTTATTATAGTAGGAATATATGATAAAGGTGAAGAAATCGATATTGTAGTTAAAGATAGTGGTAAGGGAATTCCACAAGATAAACAAAAAATTATTTTTGAGAGATTTAGGCAGGTTGATCAGTTATTAAATAGAGATCACGAAGGATCAGGAATAGGTCTTTCATTAGTAAAAGCCTTAGTAGAAATGCATAATGGAGAAATTAGGGTAAAAAGTAAAGTAGGAGAAGGTAGTGAGTTTATAATAACATTACCAGTACATTTTATTAAAGGGCAAGAGATAGAAGAAAATAAATTAGTTAGAGAACCTAAAATTCAAAAAATTGAAATTGAATTTTCAGATATATATGGATAAGATAATATGTAAGAATATATACTAATGGTACAATAACTATGAATTAAGAAATTTTTAAAGAATTATGGTAAAAGTTTTTAACAAAATTCAATTTATGTTATAATATTAATGAAAAATAAACTTTGGAGGGAAAAATATGAGCATACATATTGGAGCTAAACCAAACGAAATAGCAAGCACTGTACTATTACCAGGAGATCCTTTAAGAGCTAAATTTATAGCAGAAACTTTTTTAGAAGATGTGGTTTGCTACAATGAAATTAGAGGAATGTACGGTTTTACAGGAACTTATAAAGGAAAAAGAGTATCTGTTCAAGGTACAGGTATGGGTGTTCCATCAATTTCTATATATGCAGATGAGTTAATAAATAGTTATGGAGTAAAAAATCTTATAAGAATAGGTACATGTGGAACTATTCAAAAAGATGTTAATATAAGAGAAGTTATTATAGGAATGAGTGCATCAACTGATTCTAATATAAACAATATAAGATTTAGTGGAATGAATTTTGCGCCAACAGCTTCTTTTGAACTTTTAAAGAAAGCTTATGATAAGGCACAAGAGTTAGGTGTAAAAACTCATGTAGGAAATATATTAACTTCTGATACTTTCTATTATGATGAGCCAGATGCTTGGAAAATCTGGGCTAAGTTTGGGGTTTTAGGTGTCGAAATGGAAAGTGCTGCTCTATATACATTAGGAGCTAAATATGGAGTAAACACATTAGCATTATTAACAGTTAGTGATAATTTAATAACTGGAGATAAAGCAACTTCTGAAGAACGTCAAACAACATTTACTCAAATGATTGAAATTGCTTTAGGATTAGCAGAATAATTTTACTAAGAAGCTAAGCTCTATTTAGAGTTTAGCTTTTTTAAGTTAAATCTTTATAAAATTTGTTTACTAATTTAGCTTAGAAACATATAATACAAATATAGGTAAAAATATATATTTGAAATGTTTTTTAGGTGAGATTACTGCAATGAATATAAAGTACGACCTATACAGAAATCTTCATTTATCAATGTTAAAATGAGGATTTTTTTTTTATTTAATAATAAAAAAAGGTTCTGTTAATTAATTATGAAAGATTAACTATCTCAATCGCAAAATTACGAATTTAAGCGTTAGCTTGGAATAATTATATATATAAATTTAAA
>NZ_JAUSWN010000019.1:0-58034 GCF_030815255.1 Hathewaya limosa | reverse complement strand
TATATTAATTTTACTATAAATCTTTCACTCTTTCGAGTGGGAGATTTATTTTTTACGCAAAAAGCTGTCGCACTATTTTTTAGTGCGACAGCCCCATTTTAAAATTGCAATAATTAAAAATAAAAAAACCATACTTTAATAGTATGGTTTTTGGTTGCGGGAGCAGGACTTGAACCTACGACCTTCGGGTTATGAGCCCGACGAGCTACCAGCTGCTCCATCCCGCGTCATTATTAAAATTATTAATTTCAAACAACTTATATATTTATAATACTCTATATAGTGATTCAAGTCAAGTAAAATTAAAAAATAATTATTTCGATATGAATTAAAGGAAGCCAAAAGACCTCCTTTAATAATTGTAATGCTAAATATTTTTAATACTCATACTGATATTAAAAATATTTAGCATTTTTTAAAATAGAGAATATAATAATATTTAAAGAGTATTTAAGAGAAAGGATTGCCAAAGGTATGGAAAGAAAAATACTTCATGTAGATATGGATGCATTTTTTGCTTCTGTAGAAATAAAAGATAATCCCAAATTAAAAGGAAAGCCTGTTATTGTAGGTGGAATTAGTGAAAGAGGAGTAGTTGCAACTTGTTCTTATGAGGCAAGGGCTTATGGAATAAGGAGTGCTATGCCTGTCTATATAGCTAAAGCAAAATGCTCCAAGGCAATTTTTTTGCCTGTTAGAATGTATAGATATAAAGAAATTTCATCTAAAATATTTGATATATTTTATTCCGTAACTCCTTATGTAGAACCTGTAAGTATAGATGAAGCTTATTTGGATATAACTCATTTAAATAAAGATCCCATTAAAATAGCCCTTCTTATAAAAGAAAATGTTTTAAAAGAATTAGGACTTACACTATCCATTGGTATATCTTATAATAAATTTTTAGCAAAACTTGCATCAGATTGGAATAAACCAAATGGTATTAAAGTAATAACGAAGGAAATGGTACCCAAAGTACTTTTTCCACTTTCAATAAATAAGGTTCATGGACTTGGAAAAAAATCTGTTAAAAAACTTAATAATATAGGTGTTTTTAATATTGAAGAGTTATATGCATTATCAAAAGATTTTATTATTAATTACTTTGGAAAATCTGGATTGGAGATATATGATAGAATACGTGGAATAGATAATAGAAAGGTAAATACTTTTAGAGAGAGAAAATCTATAGGAAGGGAAATAACTTTAAAAAAAGATACAAAAAATAAACAACAATTAAAATGGTATATAGAAAATTTTGCTGAGTTTATAGAAAATACATTGGAAAAGGAAAATATGCAAGGAAAAACTATAACTATAAAATTAAAAACCACTTCTTTTGAAACTCATACTAAAAGTAAAACATTATTAAAATACATATGTAAAAGTAGAGAAATACAGGAATATGGGAATGAGATGTTAAATGAAATAGAATTGGAATAACTATATCATCTTTAGAACATAAAAAAGAAGAACAATTAAGTTTATTTTAAACTCAAGGAAATTTAATATGGATTCAAAATAAAAAAACCATACTTTAATAGTATGGTTTTTGGTTGCGGGAACAGGACTTGAACCTACGACCTTCGGGTTATGAGCCCGACGAGCTACCAACTGCTCCATCCCGCGTCATTATTAACTTTATAGTTCCAACTAACTTATGAACTAATTATAACCTATATATTAAAATAAGTCAAATAAAAAGAAAATTTATTAAAAGATTTAAAAGGTAAAAAAATATATAGATTTTATGTTTTAAATCTTTTATAATAACTACATAAATAAATATCTAGCTAGGGGTGCCGATTTTCATTAGGCTGAGAGATAGTAAAACTATTAACCCTTTTAACCTGATTTGGATAATACCAGCGTAGGAAAGCTTATTAATATAATACTAAGAGAAATTGTATATTCATATAATTTATTTTTATTAGTATTTTTATGTGTAATTAAAAGTTATGTTCCTAAATGGACATAACTTTTTTATTTTAAGATTTTTTTAAAATAAGTTTTTTCATTGTTGGAGCAGATATTAAAGAAAGGTGAAGTAATTATGAAATTTACACAGTATTTGTTTCAAAAATCAGAAAAAATATGGGAGGAGTATTTAAATCATCCCTTTATAAAAGAGTTAGCAGAAGGGTGTTTACCAAGAGAAAAGTTTCAATACTATCTTATTCAAGATTATTTATATCTTAAAGAATACTCTAAATCATTTTGTGTCGGAATTATAAAGGCTTCAACTATGGAAGAAATGAAATTTTTTTATAATTCCATAAAGGGAACTATGAATGATGAGACAGAAGTGCATATTAAATACTTAAAGAATTTTGGATTTGAACCATGGCAAGTTGAGAAGATGGAATCAAACATAGTTAATACTAGTTATACAAGCTATATGTTATCCAAATCATTAGAGGGAAATATAAGAAAATGCGCTATTGCTACATTGCCTTGTACATGGAGTTATAATTATATAGGAAAATATATTCAAAAAATTTATAAAGAAAAATTAGATAATAATTTTTATAAACCTTGGATAGATTCATATGCATCAAAAGAGTTTACTGATTTCACAAATGAATGGTTAGATTATGTAGATAAAATTTGCACTGATATAACTGAAGATGAAAAAAAAGAATTATTAAATATTTTTATAACATCTAGTAAATATGAAAAACAATTTTGGGATATGGCTTATAATAAATAAGACATTTAGAGTAATTAGGGAGAACAAAAGATGATTAATATTATTGGTTTGATAATATCTATAGGATTATTAGGAATTTATATAATAAATTTAATAAAATATAAATTTACAACTAATATGATAGTAAAAATAGGGGTAATTAGTTCTCTATCTTTTGTATTATATTTAATTCACTTTATAAGATATCCTCAGGGCGGGGGAATAACGTTGTTTTCTATGCTTCCTGTAATGATTCTTTCAATATTATATGGAAATATACCAGGAGTTACAGGTGGTTTAATTTTTGGATTACTTAAGTTGTTAAATGGAGCAGTTATAGTACATCCATTACAATTTTTGTTGGATTATATTTTAGGAACAATGGCATTAGGGGTAGCAGGAACTTTTGGAAAAGACAAAAAGTATAACATTATATTAGGAAGTTTATTTGCTACAGGATTAAGTCTTTTGTCCTCTGTAATATCTGGAGTATTATTTTTCGGGCAATATGCTCCAAAAGGAATGAATGTTTGGTTATACTCTATCATATATAACGGATCTAGTGCAGGAGTAGAGGCAGTATTAACTACAATACTTATAGCAATAATACCTATAAAAAAGTTTATAAAATAAATAATTGTATAAAGTTTATTTGTTATGATGTACATAAAGTTATAAATATATAGAAAGAGTAAGAAGTTAATTTTCTTATTCTTACTATATATTTTTTATTTTATGGCCAATATTATTTCAATAACTTATATGTAAAGTAATGTAGACAGAAATAATATATAATGTTAAAATATTCATAAAAAATTAACAGAATAATAATGGGGGAACAAATATATGATGGAAGAGGATGTAATAATAAAGATTCGAGATCTTTATATGATTTTTGGTACGAAACAAGTATTAAAAGGAATCAATCTAGATATTCATAAAGGGGAAATTATAGGATATATTGGTCCTAATGGGGCAGGAAAAAGTACAACAGTTAAAATAATGTTAGGACTTTTAAGAGATTATAAAGGAAGTGTTGAAATTTTTGGTGAAGATATTTTAAAAGGAAATGGAGAATATAAAAAACATATAGGATATGTACCTGAACTCTCAGAGTTATATGACAGCTTAACTGGTAAAGAATATCTTACATTTGTAGGAGAGTTATATGGTATAGAATATAATACAGCATTATATAAAAGTAGACAACTTATGAAAATATTAGGAATGGATAATGCTTTTAATTCTAGAATTTTAACATACTCTAAAGGTATGAGACAAAAAATATTACTAATAGCAAGTCTAATACATGATCCAGATATATTATTTTTAGATGAACCTTTAAGTGGATTGGATGCAAATAGTGTAATGATAATAAAAGAGATATTAGCTAATTTAGCAGCACAGGGGAAAACAATATTTTATTCATCACATATAATGGATGTGGTTGAGAAAATAAGCAGTAGGATATTACTTTTAAATAATGGTGTAATAGCAGCAGATGGAACTTTTGAAGAACTTAAGGAAAAATCTCATGAAGGATCATTAGAAAGTATATTTAATGAATTTACAGGTTTTACTGAACATAAAGAGATAGCAGAACAATTTACTTCTATTATACAAGGAGTGAATTAGATATGAAGGAATTTAAGAGTTTAAAGTTTATAGACAAGTTTAAAAGTGTTTATACTAAGTTTGGTGTAGATTATGATATTATGAGGTCTATTGTAAAAATTAAATTAACTATGGACAGAAGAAAGGTTCCAACAGTTTTTAATAGGCAAAAAAATAGTGATAAAGAAGAAAGTAAAATGGAATCTTCTATAGTTCTAAATGGTTTTATGGGGATTATCTTAGCCTTATTTATAGGATTTAAAATTAATATATTATGGCAGATGACTGTTTATTTTTTTATGCTTATGTTTTTTGTTCTAACAATATTTATGTCGGATTTTTCAACAGTTCTTTTAGATGTTCGTGATAAAATCTTAATAGGAACTAGAGGTGTAGATTCTAGGACATTAAATGCAGCTAAATTAACTCATATACTTATATATATGTTTAGTTTAACATTATCTCTTACAGGAGTTTCTATATTAGTTTCATTAAGATATGGTGTGTTTTTTACCTTAGTATTTTTACTAGAGATAATATGTATAGATATATTTATGATAATAATAACTACTTTTGTTTATTTCTTAGTTTTAAAGTTTTTTGATGGAGAGAAACTAAAAGACATGATAAACTTTGTACAAATTATTTTAAGTATATTTATAACACTTTTTAGTCAATTGGCAGGTAGAATTTTTGATGTTGTAGATATACAAGTTAATTTTACAAGTAAGTTATGGCATTACTTTGTAATTCCAATGTGGTTTGCATCACCGCTTACAATGATTGAATCAGGAGAAATTAAAGGATATTTAATAGCACATACATTATTGGCAATAATTATACCTATAGTTTCAATTATTATATATTGGCAACTGACACCTAAGTTTGAAGAATATCTAGAAAAATTAAACAATAATACATGCAAAAGTAAAAAAGAAAAAGAGAAATTTTCATTTAGAATAAGTAGAATAATATGTAGAAATAGACAGGAGAGAATATTTTTTAATTTTTCTTATAATTTATTTAGTAGTGAAAGAGAAATTAAATTTAGAATATATCCTAGTCTGGGTTTAGCTTTAGCTTTTCCATTAATAATGATCTTTCCAGCAAGTCATGAGAATATGGTTAAAGGCTTTGCACAATGGAAAACATCTATGAATAATTCAAAGACTTATTTATTGATTTATTTTGCTGTAATGTTGTTATGTACAGTTGCTACAAACATAAAATATTCGCAAAAATTTCAAGGTTCATGGGTTTATATAACTTCTCCAGTAGATGAAATTTCAAATATCTTCAAAGGTTGTTTCAAAGCTATATTTTATAAGTTTATATTTCCTATATTTATTTTACTTAGTATTTTGTGGGTATTTATTTTTGGGATAAAGGTTATTCCTCAATTAATAATAGTGTTCTTAGTAATTATTATATTAAATCTTTTCTCCTTTTATCTAATGGATAAGGCGTTGCCTTTTTCCGAAAGTGATAAAAGTATTAAGGCAGAAGGAGATGTGGCGCCTTATTTATTAGGAAGCATATTAACAGGTATTTTTGGAGGAGTTCATGCTGTATTTATATTTTTTTGGCCCATAGGTGTGTATATATATGGAGCAGTATTAATTTTAATAATTATTTTATCATGGAGAAAAATTTTTAATATACCTTTGGAGAAATTAATGAAATAAAATAAATAAAATTTTATAAATTACTTAAATAAAAAATATCTCTAGGAAATAATGACATTTCCTAGAGATATTTTTTTATTGAGCAGTACTAGTATTATTTGAATTATCTTGTGAAGATGTTGAAGTAGAAGTACTAGATTGTTTTTCTTTATTTGATTGTGGAGTACTTAAATTATTGGCAGAAGGTGATTTATTTCCATCTTCTGTTTTAGGAGAATCGCTATCTTTTTTAGTATCATCTGAACTACTAAAAAGATTTTTTATTGCATTCCAAATATCCACGAAAAATTGTTTTATTTTTGCCCAAAAACCTTTTGCTTCTTCACTTGTAAAAGTATCTTTTAATTTATTTGAGACATCATTTAGTTGATCTTTTAATTGAGAAAAATTTAAATCTAATTTATTAATTTTTCCCATTAATTTAGTAATACTATTAATATCTTCTTGACTTAAACTTTGTCCAACATTGTTTGTTACATTTACTACTATTTTTTCTATTTCTTTTTCAGTTTTAGGTTTTTCTTTAATTACATCTTTTTTTACTTCGTTTATTAAACCAGCTGCTTGATCTTGTCCAATTTTTTCACCTAATTTACCTGTAGTTACTAATTCTTCGTTAGCAACTTTCTTTTTATTCTCATCAAGTTTTTCTCCACCCTTACTGTTTTCAAAACCTTTTAATATTCCTGTAAGAGCGGCAGTACCTGATACATTAAAAGGTGCAGCAGCTTTAACATTAGCATTTTGTATACCAGCAGTAATCAACGCATTCTTTATCATGTTTTCAGTAACCCAATAAAGATTATGAGTAGATATAGTTAATCCATTTTTATTAGTTGGGTCTACATAAGAACAAGATATAGATTTTGTACCTAATTCTTTTTGAGATGCAACACCTTTTAAATATTTTTGTTCTTCTGTATTTGTAACTTCTAAAATATTAGCATCATTTTTGGTAACACCAAAGTATTTAAGCATTTCTTCCTTTTGTTCTTTACTTAAATCAGCTCCTATTGTAACAACTTTAAAAGCATCTGCATAAGCTTCCTTTACCGGTAAGGCTGTTAAAAAAGATAAAGAAAGTACGATAACTAAAAATTTGCTTATTAATTTGTTGAATTTCATTTTTAAGAAACTCCTTCCTTTTGTTGTCCATAATAAAAAATATTTAATTGTTAATAAAAAATATTATATCACATATGAAAATTAAAATAGTGTAAATAAGTTTACAAAAACTCTTAAAGTTATATTAAAAATATTACAATTAAATTAAGAAATTCTATAGGCACAAAACTTGTAAAGATTTCATATCATTAAAGTATAGGTCATTATAGATCTATAATGACCTATACAAATTTCATATTTTTAATTTCTAAATAAAACGGATAAGGAAGAGTGATATACAAATGAGCGAAAACGATAGTTCAATGGTACAATCATTTAATGATGATAATTGCGAAATAAATGTAGAGTCAAAGGTTTTAAGTACTAGTGATTGCGTAAAGGATAATGGCAAAGGGAAATATAAAATATCTAAAGTTTTAGGTAATGTAGAGACTAATACTGCAATTATCAATAAAGTAAATATACCTGGTGGATTTACTGAAATAAAAGGAATAAAAAGAGATGTCGTAGTTACACAAGCAAAATTAATAGGAGGACAATTATTTGTAGAGGGTTATATTATAAATAATATAAGTTATGTAACACCTTCACAAGGATATTCAAAATCTTGTTGTATGGCTCATAGAAATATATGGAATGATATAGATGTTAAAACACCATTCAGTATGGGTATCGATGCTTCTGACTTAGATGGAAAAATGCACATGAATAAATGTATAAAAACTGAATGTCCATATGCAAATAATACTATGAAAAATAATAGATGTGATACTGGTACTATGGGTTCATCTCTTTGTGAAAAGTTAAGCTATGAGAAAAAGGTATTTAATGAAATTCCTTATTGTGAATTAAATTCATTTGAAATTTCCGAATTAACTATAAATAAAATGCCTCAATGTGATAATTGTCATGATAAGTGTTGTGATGACTATAGAAAAGTATATTGTAGTATAGTTCAAAAAATAGTTCTTAAATTAGAGTTAAGTATACTAGTTGAAGGTTATAAAAAAATGCATCATTCTGAATACAATACAGAATTTTGTAATCCAGAAAGATGTCAAATGAACGTTGATACAGAATTTTAATAATAACTTTTAAAAGTTATTATTAATAAAATATTATAGCGCTGCTAACAAAGATATCTTTGTTAGCAGTTTTTTTATCTTTATTGTTAAAAAAAGTTTTATAAAAATACATAGTTAGAAATTAAAAAGTCTTAATAAGTTTAAATAAAAAGTATAATTTATGAATATAAAGTATATTTTTTTTATAAAATTAATTATAGTAATGAAATTAGAGGATTTTATGGATAACAACTTAAGTATTTTAATAATGATATTATTATATTATCAAGGAAGTAATAAAAAATTATTAAAAAATAAAATAAAAAGTATAGATAATTCAAAATGTAAATATCCATATGAAAATATGAGGGATATGAAAAAATTAAACGATAAATATAAAAACATTAAAAAAAATAGTGAAAATATAAGAAGCAATAAGGAAAAATATAAGCAAACAGATATTATAGATAGAGCTAAAAATAATAAATCAAATGGAAATAAAGATAAACAATATGAAAAAAGTTATGATAAAAAAATTGTATTTAAAGATAGAGAGATTGTTGATATTAAAACTAAAAGTAAGAAAGTACCTAAGGCAATAACAAAAAATTATACTAATATCAATAAATTAAAGTTAAACTTTATAAAAGATTTAAATATTAAAAATAAGGAAAGTTTATCTAAACAAAGTGAGGATATTGTAAAAGTACCAGTTTTGGTTACAGAGTTCAATATAAAAGAATTATTTACTATAGAAGTAGGGTTTAATAACAACAATATAATAGAAATATTAAGCACAAGTAATGAACTAAAAATTAAGCATGTTTATTTAAATATTAATAAATCAAATGGGTATAAAGGTGGAACTGTAATGTATGAGGGAGTATTGAAAACTACTATACATTATTTATCACCTACGTATGTAGAAAAAAGTTGTTTGGGGGGAGTACCTAAATATCATGTGGTTTTTACTAAATTTAATGGTTGTCAAAAAGTAAATATAAACAAATATACTGTAGAAAATCAAAATTATTTAAAAAATATTATAGTAAATATGACGAAGTCAGAGTTTTCAGTTCAAAGTATGGTGTGTAAACCTAAACATATAAATGAATATGTAGATTTTTATAATGAAGCAAAGTTATTGATATCAAGTAATTGTAAAATAGAAATTTATAGAGAAAAATTAGTTAAATTAAATGATAAAGGAGTTAAGAAAAAGTAAGAAACTTTATATCGAAATAATGGTATAATTTTGATAACTAACAGAATAAATAGGGGGATTTAAAATGAGAGTACTAGCAATTCAAGGGAGTCCAAGAGTTAATAAAAATACTGATATATTACTTGATAAGTTTTTAGATGGTATAAAAGATAAAAATGAAAAATGTAAAATTGATAAAATATTTTTACAAGAAAAAAATTTGCAATGGTGTAAAGCTTGTAATGCCTGTAAAAATAAAGAAATTGGACATTGTATTATAAATGACGATATGCAAGAAATATATCCATTAATTAGTGATGCAAACATACTTGTTTTAGCAACACCAGTTTATTGGTGGTCAATGTCTGCACAATTAAAAACTTTTATAGATAGAATTTATGGATTAAGCAATAAAAAACAACTCAAGGGGAAAAAATGTGTACTTTTAATGACTTACGGAGGAGCATTACCTAATGAAGGACCTAGAATTGTAGAAGAGACAATTAAAGAAATTTGCAATTATATAGGATTAAAACTTGTAGATGTATATGGGGTATGTACAGATGAGGAGGTGCAAGTTTCTGATAATCTTAAGGTCCAAGAGGAAGCTTATAAATTAGGGTATAATATTTAGAAAAAATTTATTTTAATATAAAAGAGATAAAAACTTAGAGTATGTTTTATTACACATTCTAAGTTTTTTTATTAAACTAATAAAATCTTAATAAAGATAATTATTTAATGAATCTTATATACAAGATGGAATGGAAAAATACATAAGTAAAACTTAATTTTGTAGAAAGTTAATTTTATAATATCAATAGCCAATGAAATTAACGTAATGAATAATATTAATATAATAAGAGGTTAGCTTACAATGTACCTATTATAAAACAAGGAATATATTATAATATATACTTTTAAATTAAGTACTATAAGACTTAATAAGGAGGAAGATCCTTGTTTGAAAAATTAATATATATAGTAGCCATAGTATTTACTATTTTTTCATTTTATAAAGATGATAAAAAGACTAAAGAGGCTCTTAAAGAAGCTATAAAATCTTTTGAAAATATATTGCCTACAGTTTTATGTGTAATGTCTATTGTAGGAGTAATGTTAGCAATTTTAGATAAGGAATTTATAGCTAAATTAATAGGTGATCAATCAGGAATTTTAGGAGTAATAATTTCTTCTATAATAGGTTCTATAACTATGATGGCTGGTTTTATAGCCTTTCCTTTAGGAGCCACATTAATAAAAAATGGAGCAGGAATGGCACAAATAGGGGCATTTATATCTACAATTATGATGGTTGGTATTTTAACTATGCCATTAGAAGCTAAGTATTTTGGTAAAAAAGTAACTTTTTTAAGAAATGGATTAGCATTTATGTTTTCATTTTTTGTAGCTTTAGTTATAGGAGTGATATTTAGATGAAAATAATAAAAAGATATAAAAATGTTATTATTATGGGAATAGTATTAATTTTATTAATTATATTTAAACCTGATTTTGGTAAGCATGCTATTAATATAACTTTTGATAATATATGGCAAATGTTAAAGGTTGTACCTCCAGTTTTTGTATTGATATCACTTATGGATGTATGGATATCTAAAGAGAAAGTTATAAAACACATAGGCTATGATTCAGGAATTAAAGGTATAATATTATCTTTTCTCTTAGGGTCAGCAACGGCAGGACCACTTTATGCATCTTTTCCTATAGCTAGAATGTTATTGAAAAAAGGAACTAAATTTTTAAATGTAATGATTTTTGTTGGATCTTGGTCTACGACAAAAATATATATGACTTTTATAGAAGGAGCTATTTTAGGATGGAAATTTACTTTAACAAGATTTTTTACAGATATACTAGGAATAATAATAATGGCATTTATTATAGACAAGTTTGTTAATGATAAAGATAAAAATAAATTATTAGAGGAAGTTTGATTTTCAGCATACAGTATCTTTAGCTTCTAAAAAGTAAATATTTCAATTATAATAAGAGAAATATTAGTTTTTTAGAATTTTTAACTTGGAGGAAAATATATGCTTAATAAGCTTACAGACAGAATTTATTATAGTGATTTTGTAGAAAAAGGTGATAGACCAGTTTTAGGATTAATTGTTGGAGATAAATATAGTTTAGTTATAGATGGTGGAAATTCAAGGGCACATGCACAAAAATTTTTAAATGAAGTTTCTAAGTTAGATATTTCACCATTGAAATATCTCGTACTTACACATTGGCATTGGGATCATGTTTTTGGTGTTACTACTATGGATTTAGTTAATTTGGTACAAGAAAAAACTAATGAAAAACTTAAATGGCTTAATACCCTAAAATGGACAAATGAGGATATTGATAAAAGGGTAAAAAGAGGAGAAGAAATAGAATTTTGTAGTGAAAATATAAAAATAGAATTACCTAATAATCATAGATGTGTAGAGATTCCTTTAGCAGATATAGTATTTAAGGAAAATATAAGGATGGATTTAGGAGGAATAAATATTAATATAGAACACTTTCCTTGTGATCATTCTGATGATTGTTGCATCATACATGTAGAAGAAGAAAAAGTAGTTTTTTTAGGAGATGCTATTTATCTAGATATGTATAATGAACCTTGGAGTTATAGTAAAGAGAAATTGTACCCTCTTTTAGATAAGTTAGAGCAATATAATGCAAATTATTATATACCAGCTCATCATCCTAAATATACAAAGGAAAGTTTTAAAAATTTTTCTAGATATATAAAAGATATAGGAAATATAGTAGGCAAAAGTGTTGAGTTAGAAGAATGTATAGAGAAATTCCAAAAAAGTTTTTGTAAAAGACCTACTGAAGAAGAAATAAATGATTTAAAAGTTTTTATAGAAGGAAATAGAAAAACTATAAAATAAAAAATTTATACACTAGGTATTATTAATTAGATTCTAGAGAAAACTATAATAGTAATTCTTATATTAAGTATTTAATTATTATAGTAATTGGAGGAATATAAATGATTAATAAAATATCAAGTGTATCAATTTATGTTGAAGATCAAGATATTGCTTTAGAATTTTGGAAATATAAAATGGGATTTAAAGTTAAAAAGGATGAAAAAATGGGTGAAAATTTTAGATGGTTAGAAGTAGCGCCAGAAGGAGCAGAAACACCTATAGTATTGTTCCCAAGAGAAGATTCAATAATAAAAGATTTAAAACCAATTATAATGTTTGAATGCGATGATCTTGAAAAAACATACAAGCAATTAAGTGAAAATGGTGTAGTTTTTGAGGGAGAACCTATAAAAATGCCATTTGGTAAGTTAACATATTTTCATGATGACTCAGGAAATAAATTCGGGTTAAAAGAAAAATAAATAATAAAATAAAGTAAAAATAAAAGCTATGGAATATAAAATAGAATTTATATATTTCATAGCTTTTATTAAGATTATTATATATCTATGTAAAAGTTAATTTATTTTTATAATACCATTTTCATGAATTCTTCCTTTATCAACAGTACCACTGCCACCTGATTGTATCATACTAAGATCTTTAGAAATAAATTCATAATATTCTTCATTAGTATTTTTATCTACATAAGGTTTTTTATTATCATCTGTAAAAAGAGTTATACCTAATCCTTGATTTTTGGAATTATTAGGATCAAGTAATTTAAAACTAAATGTATAGTCATCTTTACTTACTGAATAAATATTATATTTGCCTTTATAATAATGAATATTTATATATTGAGAAGCCTTTATAAAAGTAAAAGCATGTTCTTTTGTAGGTTTAGAAATGGTAGTTTTATTTGGTGTTTCTTTAAGGGCATCTTTCCTTTCATTAGTTTTAACAACATTTGTATCGTTTATTTTTTTTGTTTTAGATATAAGTGTTGAATTTTGTTTATTATTATGTAAATTATTTTTTGATACTTTAGAATTAACGTTAGTTTTGACTGAATTAATTTGTGAGGAGTTTGATTCTTCATAGTCAATGAATTTAGTATCTTTATTACAATCATTTTCTATAGTTTTGTAATTTTGTTTTATTTTAGTAGTATTTAAATTAGTATTTTTAGAAACTATATTTTTATAAATAAAGGTTCCTGCACATGAACTGATAATTACTACGCCTAAAATTATTAATGAAATCTTTCCTTTTGACATAAAAAAACCCCTTTGCTTTTTATTCTTATATAATTATACAACTAAGTTTACTGAAAAAAGTTACAATGAGGTAAAAAGGATTAAATGCTAATCATTACAGGTAATAAAAAAAATCTAAATCTTAATAATAGAGATAAAGAACATTTTAAAATTGTATTATGAAAGGGGATATAAAGATGAGAAAAGTACAATATAATGTATCAGGTATTGTTAATTCTACAACAAAAACACAATTACGTAATGCTTTAGACAAAATAGAAGGAGTTCAAGAAGTATCAGTGGATCAAGGTAGAGCATCAGTATGTGTTGGATATAATGAACCAGCTAATGAGGAAGAAATTAAAATGGCAATAGACAAAATAGAAGGTTGCGATATAGAATAATTAAAAAATATAAAAGCTCAGGATTTTTTTCTTGAGCTTTTATAAATTAATAAATTTTTACATAAATTAATTTATTTTAGAAAAAGATAGTGATATAATAAAATCTTGTTAAAATATGAACAAACCACTTCAAAAATAAAATGAAATTTATAAAATATATAATAAAATTTTGAAAATGTATAAATTTGAAAGGAAGTATGACCATGAAGATTTTAGCATATGGTGTAAGAAAAGATGAAATAGAAAGTTTTAAAAAATATGAAAAAGAATTCAATCATGAAGTTAAATTAGTAAAAGAACATTTTATTACTGATAATGCAGGACTAGCTAAAGGATATGAAGCTATTTGTGTTCTTGGAACTTCAGAAATTAATAGAGATGCAATGAGAATTTTAAAAGAATTAGGTGTTAAATATGTAGGTAATCGTTCAGCAGGAATTAATAATATAGATTTTAAAGCGGCAAAGGAATATGGCGTAAGAACATATAATGTGCCAGCATATTCTCCAAATGCTATAGGAGAATTTGCTGTAACTTTAGCATTAGCTTTAACAAGAAATATTCATAAGATTATAAGAAGAAGTGATATACAAGATTTTTCTTTAAACGGATTGATTGGTACAGAAATACAAAATCAAACCATAGGATTTATAGGAACAGGTAAGATAGGACTTAGTGCAATAAAAGCTTTTTCAGGATTTGGAGGCAAATTAATAGGGTATGATATATATCCTAATGAAGAAGCAAGTAAATATATTGAGTATAAGACTTTAGAAGAAGTATTTCAAGAATCTGATATTATTTCTATGCACTGTCCTTTAACAGAGGATAACAAACATCTTATAAATAAGAATACATTAACTATGATGAAAGATGGAATTGTGATAATAAATACATCTAGAGGTGCATTAATGAATACGGATGATATAATAGAAGGAATTAAATTAGGAAAAATTGGGGGACTAGCAACAGATGTATATGAAGATGAAGAAGGAATATTCCATGCTGATCATAAAAATGAAATTATAAAAGATGAGAGATTCCTAGCTTTAAAATCTTTCCCAAATGTTATAGTAACACCTCATTGTGCCTTTTATACCGATGAGGCAGTAGATAATATGGTTAAATATGCTTTAGAAAATTTATATGAATTTGAAACTAAGGGTTGTTGTAAAAATGAATTAAACAAATAAATATATAGTTTTTAGCATGTTATTTTATAAATTTATAGAATAACATGTTTTTTTATTGTAAAAAAATAAAAACTTGTATAAAGTATAGTAAACTGCAATAAATTATATTAATTTCAAGTAAAATGAATGAAAAACCTTCAAAATATTATTGTACTTACTTTAGAATATAGTGTATTATAAATGTGGTGAAAGAATTTATTCATTTAAAGATTTAATTAAGAAAAATGTGAAAAATTAAATAATTAAGATAAACTTATATTGGAGGGATTTTTTTATGGATTACAGAATAGAAAGTGATTCAATAGGGGAAAAGCAAGTTCCTAAAGAAGTTTATTATGGGGTTCAAAGCTTAAGAGGATGTGAGAATTTTAAAATAACAGGACGTAAAATGCATACTGAATTTATAAAAAGTCTTGCAGCCGTAAAAAAAGCATCAGCAGTTACTAACTATGAATCAGGAGTTTTAGACAAAGATAAGGCTAATGCTATAGTTGAAGCTTGTAATGAAATATTAGAAGGAAATCTACATGAACATTTTATAGTTGATCCAATTCAAGGTGGTGCAGGAACTTCAGCAAATATGAATGTAAATGAAGTTGTTGCAAACAGAGCAGGAGAAATTCTAGGTGGAGAGAGGGGAGCTTATGATATAGTTCACCCTAACGACCATGTAAATATGGGTCAATCTACTAATGATGTTATTCCAACAGCTGGGAAACTTACAACTTTTAGATTACTTTGTAAGGTTGTAGATAAGTTAAGAGAATTAGAAAAGGCTTTAGAAGATAAAGCAAAAGAATTTGATGATGTTATCAAAATGGGAAGAACTCAAATGCAAGATGCAGTACCTGTTAGATTAGGTCAAGAATTTAAAGCATATGGTTCAGCGATAAAAAGAGATATTAATAGATTAGAAAAAGCAAAAGAAGAAGTTAAAGTTGTAAATATGGGAGGTACTGCTATAGGAACAGGAATAAATGCTGATAGCAATTACTTCAAAAATATAGTTGCAAATTTAGCTAAAGTTACAGGTGTAGATTTTAAACAAGCTGATGATTTAATAGATGCAACTCAAAATCTAGATGCCTTTGTTTCAGTTTCAGGAATATTAAAAACTTGTGCAGTAAACTTATCAAAAATGTCAAATGACTTAAGATTAATGTCTTCAGGTCCAAGATGTGGTTTTGGAGAAATTAATCTTCCAGCAAAACAAAATGGTTCTTCAATTATGCCTGGTAAAGTCAATCCAGTTATACCTGAAGTTATGAGTCAAGTTGCATTTAATATTATAGGAAATGATGTTACTATAACTATGGCGGCAGAAGCAGGACAATTAGAATTAAATGCTTTTGAACCTGTAACATTCTATAATTTATTTGAATCTCTTGATACATTAACTCAAGGAGTAGACACTTTAATTAAAAATTGTATTCAAGGTATTACAGCTAATAAAGAAAGATGTACAGAGTTAGTTGAAAACAGTGTTGGTATTATAACTGCAATATGTCCACATGTTGGATATAAGGAAGCTGCTAAAATAGCAAAAACAGCTATTAAAACTGGAGAATCTGTAAGACAAATAGCAATAAAAGAAGCTATTTTTACAGAGGAACAATTAAATGAAATTTTACAGCCTAAAGAAATGACAGAACCAGGTATAGCAGCTAAAGAACTTATGCATAAATAAAAGTGTAAGCAATAAAACATAACGTATTATTAAAATATTATGAAAATTATATAAACCTAAAAAAAGGCTATGTTAGAAAAAGTAAACAGATTCTATTTACTTTTCACATAGCCTTTTTATATTAATTAGGAAGAGTGAGCATTTTTATAGTTTGAATTACATCTTCTCGTACTCCTGACAATATTAATAAATCTCCATTTTTTAATTTAGTATCAGCTGTAGGCATTATTTCAATATTATTACGAATGATTATAAAAATTCTACAACCTATAGGAAACTTACATTCTATTAGAGGTTTATTTAAATACTTTTCATTACAAGGGATAATTTCACGTGTTATTATTTTTTCTTCAGGAATAACTTCTGGTATTGTCAAATCATTATTCTCATATAATTTCTCAAAAAGAATAGGGAATAATATGCAAGATATAACTGTTGTTAATATAAATGCTGAGTAATCAGATGATGTAATAAATTTAAGGTTTAAAGCCATTTGAGCACCAACAATTATTAAACTTAATTGTGCTGATAATAACATAGATGATGCTAGTGCATTTCTAGTTCCAAATTTTTTTCTTAAAAGTATTGATGGAACTAATTTAACTAAAAAGAAAATTAATAATAGAATAGGAATTTTAATTAATGCACTAGGATTAGAGAATATAGTCTTTAAATCTAAATTTACTCCAACCATTATAAAAAATATAGGAATTAAAAATCCATATCCAATTACATCTAGTTTGTGGGTAATTTCTTCTTTTGCTTTACCAACTACTAAAGAAAATATTATACCAGCTAGAAATGAGCCTAGAATTATTTCAGTGTTTATTTTTTGTGCTATGGTAACTAATATAAGAATTAGTGCAAAGGCTCCTCTTATGCTAACATGTAAATTTTTAAATGCTAAAGTAGAAAAATCATGAATATGATATATTTTTTTAACTACTAAATATAATAAGAAAGCTGCACCAAAGACTATGAGAAATAAGAAATTTTTATAACTTAAACCATATAGTTCTGTGGATGCTATAAATGATAGTCCTATAAGACATATAAATTCACAAATAAGGGAATAAATTAGTAAAGTTTGTCCTAAATTACTGGTTAACATACGTTTTTGTTTTAAAAAGGGGACTATTAAACCAGGAGCAGATGCAGTAAATAATAATGTAAAGAATAATGTACCTTTAGTTATTCCGATAAATTTCAGTGTAAAAGATAAAAGTCCCGCTACTACAAAAGAGATAATGAACATTACAATTCCTAAGCTTAATTTTGAATTACCTTTATCTTTTCTGTCCTTTATGTGAACATCTCCAAAATCTATTTCTAGACCACTTAAGAACATTAAATAAGCTATACCTAAATCTGATAAAAATACAATCCAAACATCTTGATTTATTAAATTTAAAAAACTTTTACCGAAAATGATTCCAATGAATATTTCACCAACTTGATAAGGAATTTTTACTTTTTTTAACTTGTCAACTAAAAAAGGCGTTACAAATGCTAGTATAGTAAGAATTAATAACGAATCGTAGTTTATATGCATTTTCAATATGTCACCTACCTTAAAGGGTTTTTAAATTTTATATAATTGAAATTCTTTACATTGGTTATTATATTAGCATATTTTAAATTAAAAATTAAGTTTTTTTTGTTATATTAATTTAAATTTAAAATATATAAAAAGCTATAAGTTTAAAAGTAACTCATAGCTTTTTAAAGATATTTATTTTTGTCTTTGTTTAGGTACAATTCTTATTCTAAAAATTAAACTTTTTAAGGCCTTCCAATTAAAAGGAATAAGAGGATATAAATAAGGTTCTCCAGTAAAAGTTTTATTTGTGGCTATAAGTATTAAAGAAAGTATAATTCCTGCGAAAAAACCATAAGTACTAAATAAAGATGTTAATATTAAAATAAGGATTCTAAGAAATTTTATGGCATATCCTAATTCAACACTAGGTTGAGAAAAACTTCCCAAAGAAACTATAGCCATATAGAATATACTTTGAGGAATAAGCCATCCTGTGTTTATAGCAAATTCGCCTAAAATTAAAGCACCAATTACAGATAAGGACATACCTAAAGAACCGGGTGTATTCAATGATGCCAATTTTAAACCATCTATAGCTATTTCTAAAATTAAAAATTGAATTAAAAGAGGAACAGGATAAATCTTTTGAGGTAATAAAAATTTTAAAGCATCAGGCAAAATATTACCTTTTTCTACAATTAACATATATAATGGCGTAAGAAATAGTGTAATAAATAGTATAAAATTTCTAATAAATCTTAAAAAATTACCAGTTATAACTGGTAAATAATAATCATCTACATCTTGCAAAAAATCAAATAAACTCGTAGGTAATAGCATTGCAGTAGGAGAATTATCTACTAAAATTATAATTTTACCTTCAGTTATATGTGCAGCAGCCACATCAGGTCTTTCTGTGTATCTTACCTTTGGAAAAGGATTATACCATGTTGTATGAGCAATGGTTTCAACTAAACTTTGATCACCCATGGTTAAGGCCTCTATATCTAAATCATTAAGTTTTTTTACTATAAAATCTAAAGCTTTTTTATTTTCTATTCCATTCATATAACCAATGGCTACATCGGTTTTAGAAATTTTTCCAACAGAAAACATTTTAAACACAAGTCGAGAATCTCTTACCCTTCTTCTAATTAAAGCGGTATTAAAGACTATGGTTTCCACAAAACCATCTTTTGGGCCCCTTAAGGACTTTTCTTTATCTGGTTCTTGTGGACCTCGTGCAGGATAAGTTCTGAGATCAAGCATAATAGCTTTGTCAAATCCTTCTACTAACATGGCAGTTTGACCACTTAATACTTGATTTACTAAATTCATAACATCATTTTCTTCTGCTACTTCAACATAAGGAATGGAATGTTCCATAAACTTTTTAGGACTGTCTAAAAGATCCATTTCCTTTTCTGTTATATTAAAGAATCTAGTCATTAAAAATTGCATAATATCATCTTTAATAAAACCATCTATGTAGTACATATAAGTAGTTTTGCCACCAAACTTTAAAGTTCGTTCTATTATATCAAAACTTTCTTCAATTTTAAGTACGCCTCTTATGGCCTTTATAGTTTCATTGAGGTCTGATGAAATTTTCATTTTTTCACTTCCTTGATTGATATCTTAAAACAAATTTAGTATTTCCAATTGTATTAGGTAAATATTCAAAGTAGATAATAAAAAATCCTATAAAATAGATTTTTTAAAGTCGTCTATTCTATAGGATACATTTTAATTAATTAATATTTAAGAAATTTTTATTTTTATACTAATTTTATTTAGCAGGAAGAACTGCTTTACCATATTTACTTTCTATAAAAGTTTTACATTCATCAGAGTTTAAAACTTTTATAAGAGATGCAATTTTTTTATCATTTTTATTATCTTCTCTAGTAGCTAAAACATTTACATGCTTTTCTATATCTTTTATGTTTTCAAGAAATAATACATTTTTTGTATCTAATTTTGCTTCAAGTGCATAGTTACCATTAATTATAGCAATATCTACTTCATCTAATAATCTAGGTAATTGAGCTGCTTCAGTTGCTTTTATTTTAATTTGTTTTGGATTTTCAGATATATCTTTTTCTGTAATATTTTCAGCATTTTTATCTTTAAGTTTTATTAATCCTTGTTTTTCTAAAAGTTTTAAAGCCCTAGTTCCATTAGAATTATCATTAGGAATGGCTATTGTAGAACCATTTTTTAATTCAGTAATAGATTTTATTTTTTGTGAATAGGCAGATAGTGGTTCTGCATGAACTTTAGCAACAGGGACTAAGCTAGTACCATTTTTTTCGTTGAAATTATTTAAATAGGGTATGTGCTGAAAGTAGTCTGCATCAAGTTCTTTTTCATTAAGAGCTTTATTAGGAACCACATAATCAGTAAATTCTTTTATTTGTAATTCGATTCCTTGATTATGAAGTTTATCCTTTGCAAATTTTAAAATTTCTGCATGTGGGGCAGGGGATGCACCAACTATTAAAGTCTTAGATGAATTTTGACTTTCTTTATTAGTACCACATCCTACTAAAGTTATAGTTAATAAAAGTGTTGAGATTAAAGCTACGATTTTTTTCATATAAATTCCTCCTAAAATTTTATCTTTTATCAAATTTTTTTGTAAAATAGTTTCCTGTGCTCTGAATGATTTGCACTAGAATTATTAAAACAACTATAGTTATTAAAATTATTTCATTGTTATATCTCATATAACCTTCTCTTATGGCGTAATCACCAATACCTTCACCTCCTATAGCACCAGCCATAGCAGAATATCCTATTATGTTTATAATTGTTAAAGTTATTCCAGATATAAGGGAAGGCAATGCTTCTTTTAACATAACCTTAAATATAATTTCAAAATTATTGGCACCCATAGAAAGAGCTGCTTCAATGAGCCCATATGGAACTTCACCTAATGATGTATCTATGATTCTAGCTACAAAAGGAGTAGCGGCTATAGAAAGTGGAACAATTGCGGCTGTAGACCCAATAGTAGTGCCAACTAATATTTTAGATATAGGAAATAGTGCTACAATTAAAATAATAAAAGGTACTGATCTAAAGATATTTACAATAGTATCTAAAATTTTATTTATTCTAGAGTTTTCTAATATATGTCCTTTAGAAGTAACCCGCAAAATTATTCCTAAAGGTAATCCTAGAATCAGAGAAAATAAGGTTGATATAGATACCATATATAAGGTTTGTAGTAATGGCTTTGGTATAGAATATAAGATTTCTAAAATGTTTTTCATGTTAATCACCTCTTTTTTTAACAAATTTTTTATGAATATAATTTAGAATTTTGTATATTATTATTTTTAGTTTGGCAAGTTATTAGAAAATGTTTTGATGTTTTGCTTTTAGGATTAGTAAATACATCTGAAACATATCCATCTTCTGCAATGATTCCTGATTCTAAGACTGCTATTTTATTACAAAGTTTTTCTATAACGTCCATTTCATGTGTGATAACTATTATAGTAATATTAAGTTCTTTATTTATTTTTTTTAAAAGTTTTATTATAGAATCTGTTGTAATAGGATCTAATGCTGAAGTTGCTTCATCGCAAAGAAGGATTTTAGGATTGTTAGCAAGGGCACGAGCAATTCCTACTCTTTGTTTTTCACCTCCAGATAAATTTGATGGATACATGTCTTTTTTGTCTTTTAAATTAACTAAATCTAAAAGTCCTAAAACTTTATTCTCTATATCTTTTTTAGATAGCTTAGAAAGTTTTAGAGGAAAGGCTATATTTTCGTATATTGTGGAGTTCATAAGCAAATTAAAGTGTTGAAAAATCATTCCTATTTTTTTTCTTACACTTCTTAAATTTTTTTTAGGTAATTTATTTATATCAAAATAATCAGTGCTTTCCTCATATAGATTTTTTATTAATATTTCACCTGAAGTAGGTGATTCTAATGCATTTATACATCTTAAAAGAGATGATTTGCCTGCGCCACTTAATCCCATTATTCCAAAAATGTCTCCTTCTTTTATATGTAAGTTAATGTTTTTTAAAGCCTCAATTGAAGTATTTTTATGAGTATATACTTTGCTTAATTTTTTAATTTGAATCATAGGTTTATATCTCCTTTATAATAAAATTTGAAAATAAAAAAACCTCTTTGAAGAAGAGGTTTAAAAAAGTTTCTCATCTTCGGGTAATAAAATTACCACTCTGGAATTAGCACCTTACATAAAATATGTTGGTTGCTGGGTTTCATAGGGCCAGTCCCTCCACCTCTCTTGATAAGGGTAATATTAAATTTTTAGTAAAGTTCATTAATTTTTTTATGTAATAAAAAAATCCTCTTAAAAGATAAGAGGATGAATTATCGTTTTCTCTTATCTTTGGATAACAAGGTTATCACTCTGGAATTAGCACCTTGCATTAAATATGCGGGTTGCCGGGCATCATAGGGCCAGTCCCTCAGCCACTCTTAATAAGAGTCTTTATTAAATTAGTTTATATTATAATTGTTAAAAATTATTCTGTCAATAAATATTTTAAAAATTTAATTATTTAAATAACCATTGACTAAATTGCGATAATTAATTACAATTTAAAATGATAGTCATTATCATTGAAGGAAGGGAAAGTTATATGTTCAATAAAAGATTAATTGAGATGGCACGTGAGTCTAAAAAGTGGATTTTTTCAACGGTGTTTATGAATTGGATAAGCCTACTTTTAAATATAGTTATGATTATGAGTCTTGGATTTTATTTAGAGAATTTATATAAAAATTCAGTAACTAAAGAGCAAGGTATTCTTGTGTTTTGTGTTGTAATTGTAGCTATAATAGGAAGATATATTTGTGACTATAAGGCTACAAAATCGTCTTATAAAGCTTCAGCTAATGCTCGTATTAAACTTAGAAATAATGTTTACAGTAAATTAATATCATTAGGCGTTCATTACAATGATAAAATTTCTTCTTCAGAAATAGTACAAGTAGCAGTCGAAGGAATAGAACAATTAGAAGTGTATTTTGGAAGATATTTACCACAGTTTTTTTATAGTATGATAGCACCTTTAACATTATTTATAGTATTGTCTTTTATAAGCATTAAAACATCAGTAATATTAATTTTAAGTGTACCATTAATTCCAATTTCAATTGTACTTGTAATGAAACTAGCTAAAAAGCTTTTGAGGAAATATTGGGGTATTTATATAAACCTAGGAGATTCATTTTTAGAGAATCTTCAAGGTTTAACAACGCTTAAAATATATAGTAGAGATGAAGACAAAAATAGAGAGATGAACCAAGAAGCAGAGAATTTTAGAAATATAACAATGAAAGTTTTGTCCATGCAATTAAATTCTATAACTGTTATGGATTTGATAGCATTCGGAGGAAGTGCTTTAGGAATAATAATCTGCCTTATGGAAGCACAAAAAGGTAATATAAGTTTTGGGGGAGTATTTTCTATAATCTTATTATCATCAGAATTTTTTATTCCAGTAAGACAACTAGGTTCATTTTTCCATGTAGCTATGAATGGTATTGCTGCATCAGAAAAGATTTTTAAAATAATTGATCTTGAAGAGAAGTTATATAAAGATAATAAAATTATAGGTTTTTGTAACAACAATATAGAATTAAAAAATGTAAATTTTTCTTATGAAAAAAATAGAAAGATTTTAAAAAATGTTTCCATAAGTATAAAGGATAAGAATTTAACTGCATTGGTTGGAACATCGGGATGTGGTAAAAGTACGATAGTAAGTTTAATAATGGGGTTATTTAAAGAGTACGATGGAAGTATAACTATGGGAGAACAGGATTTAAAATTATTAGGAGATGAACAAAGATTTAATGATATAACTTTAGTTTCTCATAATAGTTATATATTTTCAGGGACTATAGAAGAAAATTTAAAAATGGGTAAAATGGATGCTACGGAAGATGAACTTATACAGGTTCTTAAAAAAGTAAATTTATATGACTTTGTATATTCTATGCCTAAAAAGTTAAAAAGTGAGATTAAGGACTCAGGAGCAAATTTATCTGGTGGACAAAGGCAACGTTTGGCCTTGGCAAGAGCTTTATTGCATAATAGTAGGGTGTATATATTTGATGAGGCTACTTCTAATATTGATGTAGAAAGTGAAAATAAGATTATGGAAATAGTTTATGAACTTTCAAAAATTAAGAATGTTATAGTTATATCACATAGACTTTATAATATTAAAGATGCGGATAACATATATGTTATGGAAAATGGTGAAATTATAGAACAAGGAATGCATAAAGAATTAATGGATAATGAAAAAGTATATAGTAAATTAGTTAATGAACAAGAAGAATTAGAATGTATAGGGGAGGAAAATTATGCGTAGATCAGGTATGACTATAATGGGTAAATTAATAGGATTATTAAAACCTCTATTACATATAATGTTTATAACTATTACAATGGGGGTATTAGGTTTTTTAAGTTCTATTTTTATAACCATATATGGAGGAAAAGGCATATTAAATATAATGGGTTTATATAAAGATACGACCTTAAAAAATATTTTTATAGTTATTATTACTTGTGGATTATTAAGAGGAGTACTACGATATTTAGAACAATATTCAGGACACTATATAGCTTTTAAATTATTAGCTTTATTAAGAGATAAGGTTTTTAAAAAATTAAGAGAATTGAGTCCGGCTAAATTGGATGGTGAAGAAAAAGGAAATTTAATTTCTATTATAACCAGTGATATCGAATTATTAGAAGTATTTTATGCACACACTATAGCACCTATATGTATAGGTTTTTTAACATCCTTGATAATGGTAATATATATTTCCAAAATTAATATAAGTTTAGGTATAGTTGCATTATTTGCCTATATTATAATAGGTTTTTTTATTCCATATTACACATCAAAATTAGGAAAGGAAAGTGGAATAAGTTATAGAAATTCCTTTGGGAAAATGAATAGTTTTGTTTTGGATTCATTAAAAGGAATAAGAGAAATATTATTTTTTAATATGGGTAAAAAGCGATTAGAAGAAATAGATAAACGTGGACAAGAGTTGAATGATCAGTTACAAACTATAAAAAAACATGAGGGTATAGTACGAGGACTCACGGATTCTATAATTGTTAGTTTTATAGGAATTATGCTATTTGTAGGTAGTAGATTATATTTAAGAGGAATTATAGGATTTCATGAAATGATAATTGCTATTATAGCTCTTGCTAGTTCTTTTGGACCTGTAGTTGTGCTTAGTAATTTATCAAACAATTTATTGAATACTTTAGCAGCAGGAGATAGGGTGTTAAATTTATTAGAGGAAAAACCTGTAGTAGAAGAAAATAAAATGGGAAGAACAGTAGAGTTTAATAAATTAGAGGTAAAAGATGTATTTTTTAAATACGATAAAGAAAATATTTTAGAAAATATAAATATGGAGATAAATAAAGGAGAAGTCGTTGGATTAATTGGAGAAAGTGGATGTGGTAAAAGTACACTTTTAAAATTGCTTATGAGATTTTGGGATGTAAGTAAGGGCAAAATTGAAATTTCAAGTACAAATCTTAAATATGTAAACAGTAAATCTTTAAGAAATCTAGAAAGTTTAGTAACACAGGATACTTTTTTATTTAATGATAGTATTTTAGAAAATATAAGAATATGCAAAAAAGATGCTACTTTAGAAGAGGTAAAGGAAGCTGCTAAAAAAGCATCTATTGATGGGTTTATCGAAAGTTTAGAGAATGGATATGATACCAAAGTGGGAGAACTTGGTGATAGACTATCTGGTGGTGAGAGACAAAGATTGGGTCTTGCTAGAGCATTTTTACATGATGGTGATTTAATACTGTTAGATGAACCAACTAGTAATTTAGATAGTTTAAATGAAAAAGTAATTTTAAAATCTTTAAAAGAAAATTCAGGCAATAAAACAATAGTTATAGTATCTCATAGGGCATCTACAGTCAATATTGCAGATAAGATATATAAGGTGGAAGATAAAAATATTAGCCTACAAGTTTGATAATATAATTATATAGGCAATTGACCTAATATCTTGAGGTGTTGGAAGAAGTAAGGCAATATATTTTAAAGATTGATATGATATAACATTAGAGTTATTAGAAATCATATAAAATATTAAAATTTTTATGTATTAAGAGACATATATTAGATTATTATTGTTAAATTTTTTAATAACATATTTACAATAATAAAATTATGTCTCTATTTTTTATGTAAATATATTAGATTAATATAAAGATAATTTATAAATTTATATCAATATATAGTTAAATAAAGTAATTAGTTTAAAAATATGGTAAAATTAATATAAGAATTTATTTAAATATATATATGAATTTAAAAGTTCAACATCTATAGGAGGGATGTTATGGGGAATGTACATGAAATAAGTATTTATGATGACTTAAACGAAAAAATGCTATTACAGATTGATGATAATATAAAAAATTCAGGTGAATATGATCTAAGATGCTTGTTCATAGATGAAAGTATTCCATATAGTAATAAAGTCATATATGCTGAAACTTTAATTAATCTTATAATTGGTTATTTGAATAATAATATTACATATAAAAGTGTAATGGATTATATTAAAAAACATAAAATAATACATTATTATAATGTATTTATAATAAAGATGAACTTTGTAGTCAAGGAAGAAATTGTTAATATATATAAACTTAAAAAATTTTGTGAAAAACTTTTATATACAGGTACACATAGTGAAGAGGTGAAATTAGGAATAAGTTTGGTTAGATTTTGCTATTTAAAAAATATAGAACAAATTAAAGGAATTTTCAGTAAAAGTGCAGAGTATTTTTATTATATAATTGATTTAGCAAAGCAATTTAAAGGGGCTAATGAGTATATTTTTAATTTAGCACAGAACTCATACGGTGCGGGAAAAGTTATAGCTGTTTTTTGTTTAGAATATTTAAATGATGATATAAAAAAATGGGCCATAGAAGAGGGATATAAAAATGATGTTTATGAAGAACTCTTAGTTGATTTTATATTTATGAATATAGATATTTCTAACTATTTTAATGATGATGATTTTAATTCACAAAAACTTCTTTGTGTATCTAAGCTCCTTAGAAAGTTTCTTCAAAATAGAAGTTTATTTGAATATGAGTATATACATGTTATTTTAGAAGATTATCTTTTCTATGTAGAAAAAATGGGAGAAAGTTTTGAGGAGTTAAGTAATGTTATTACTATCTTAAAAAGTATAAGAAATAGAAATAATATAGACTTAAATTTAGTAAAAAAGACGGAAGAGTATATAATGAATTTTATTTTTGAAGATAAATGGAAAAAAGTATTTTTGGAAGCTATAGAAAATACTAAAGGTAAAGGAAAGGAAATAGTAGAAATAGCTGAAGTATTACAAGTTGAATTAAATTTTTATAATTTATTAGGATACCTAAATAAAAATAAGTCTGATCTGTATATTTATATTTATATAATCAAAGGTAAAGATTTAGAAAGTAAGCATAAGCTTTTAAAATATTGTAAAGATACTTTAGAGTTTAGCAAAATTTTATCAGGGCCTAAGGAGTTAGGTAATGAAGATATAGATATAGAAAACGTAGAAGATTGTTGTTTTGATGCTATAATTAATAATCTGCAAGAGATAGATAAATTAAATATAGAATTAAATTTAAAAGCACTTAAATGTAGGATGAATAATACAAGAATGGCAGCTATAAAAAATTTAAAAATAAATAAGAATTTATTAGAAAAAGATGACATAGAAATTATTGAAAATATATTAGAGATTGAACCTAATGAAATTATTAGAAAAGAATTAGAAAAAATTATATATGATTATAACAATAAAGATAAAAAAATTAAAAAAGTGAATATGTCTAAAATAAAGGTTATGCCTAATGTTAAGGACATTTATTTGTTTTCTACAAATGTTTCAGGTATAAGATATGTAAAGACAGAGTTTATAGAAAGTAATACAAAAAAAGATACCTTAGTTTTTTTTAAGAGGGAATTAAATAATCCTTATGATAGTAATGCTATACAGGTTGTTTCAAATACTGGATATATAATTGGGTATATATCTAAAAGAGATAACTTTATTCTTAAAAATTTAATAGATGGAGGAAAAATATTGTATGGCATAGTTAAAGAAGTTAACTTTCAAGAATTTTATTTAAGAATTAGGATTTATCTTAGCTATCAAGATTTTATAGATCAAGTTAGTGAATTAATGGAACTTATAGATCAGAAAGAAGGACTTTTATTAAACTAAATAAGCTTTAATTTTATCTTATTATCTGAATTAATGTAACAATAGAAATTCTCAAATACTATAATATATAGAAGTATAAATTGGAGGATTTTTATGTGTAAAAAAGAATATTTAACTACTAGTACAGGGGCACCTGTAGATAATAATCAAAGTTCTCTAACAGTAGGGGCTAGAGGACCAGTATTACTTCAAGATATTTATCTTTTAGATAAGTTAGCTAGCTTTGATAGAGAAAGAATTCCGGAAAGAGTTGTACATGCTAAAGGAGCAGGGGCTCATGGATATTTTAAAGTGTATAGGCCTATGGCTAAATATACAAGAGCAAAGTTTCTTCAAGATCCGAATAAAAAGACAGATGTATTTGTCAGATTTTCAACGGTTATAGGATCTAAAGGATCTGCAGATACGGCAAGGGATCCTAGAGGATTTGCAGTTAAATTTTATACAGAGGAGGGAAACTATGATTTAGCAGGAAATAATATACCAGTATTTTTTATAAGGGATGCCATAAAGTTTCCGGATATAATTCATTCATTAAAGCCATCTCCAGATACAAATTTACCAGATCCAAATAGGTTTTGGGATTTTATTTCTAATTCTCCTGAAGCTACTCATATGATTGTCTGGTTATACTCAGATTTAGGAACTAGAAAAAGTTTTAGGGCTATGGAGGGATTCGGAGTTAATACTTATGTATGGGTAAATGAAAAAGGAAAAAGGGTATATGTAAAATATCATTGGAAGCCAGCATTAGGAAATAAAACTATACCTAGACAAGAAGCAGAGCTTTTGGCAGGAATCGATCCCAATGTAGCTACTAGAGACCTTTATGATACTTTAAATAGTGGTAAAACTGTGGAATACGAACTTAATGTCCAACTTATGAATATGGAAGACGAAAACAACCTGGATTTCGATCCTTTAGATGATACAAAGGTTTGGCCAGAAGATAAATATCCTCTTATGAAAGTCGGAAAAATGGTTTTAAATAGAGCACCTGATAACTTTTTCGAAGAAGTTGAACAAGCTGCTTTTTGTCCATCAAATTTAGTTCCAGGAATTGAGGTATCTAATGATAAGATGTTACAAGGAAGAGTTTTTGCATATGCAGATACTCAAAGACATAGGATAGGACCAAATTTTAATCAATTAAAGATAAACATGCCTAAGGTTCCAGTATGTAATGATGAACAAGATGGAGCAATGAGAATTTATTCTAATAAAGGAGCTGTTAATTATGAACCTAATAGCTTAGCAAATGGATGGCCAAAAGAAGCTCCAACATATCCAGAAGAACCTGAATATGTTAAAGGTAAACTTGAAAAAAGAAAAATACCCTTAGCAGATGATTTTAAACAGGCAGGAGAAAAGTATCATTCTTATACGAAAGAAGAAAAAGATCACTTAATAAGTAATTTAGTAGATGATTTATGGTGTGTAGATAGGGAAATACAGTTAAAAGTTGTAAAAAATTTTACTAAAGCCTCTAAGGAATTTGGAACAAGAGTTGCTAAAGGACTTAAAATTTTTTGAAATTAAAGAATAAAAGCTGATCTAGTATTAGATCAGCTTTTATTCTTTAATCAGTGTTAATTAGGATACAATTTCAGAAATAAGTTCATATTATTAATTAACAATAAAACCAAAAAATATTGTAGTAGCTATATTCATAGATAAGCCTATAAATATTTCATAAGGAATTAATTTAGTTCGTTCTTTAATATTCATTTTAACACTATCGGCACTTATGTGAAATAAATTTCCGTGTGGTAAATCATCAATTACAGAAACACCAGTGTGGACCATTTCAGCGGCACAAACTGGTTTAATTCCTAAATGTAAAATTTGATTATTAAAAACAGTACTTGTAACTACAGAACCGGCAGTAATGGAAGCTGTAGCACCACCCATTAAAATACCACATATGGAAGCAACCCATTCTTTTGGAATTCCTATTATATTTACAATAGTAATTAATGATACACTAAGAGAGGAGTGAGATATAAGTCCTGCAATAGTGCCTGTTCCTAATAATAAAATTGCCGTACCTGTCATTCTGTTTAATCCTTTAGAGCAGTAAGTTAAGAAATTTTTAGTTTGTCCCATACAAATAGATGCAATTAATCCCCCTAAGGGTAAAATAATCATGGAGTCTATTTGAAGATGTAGTATGGAATTTAAAGCTAAAAGAATTATAACTACAGCTGGTCCAATAATTGATAATTTAAAACTTGGTAAATTATCATTTGCTAAATTTAACGCATTTTTATGTATAGTATCGCCTTTATCCCTAAGTTTATGGGCAATAAAGAAAGTAATTACTATTGCTACAATTGCCGGCAATGAACCTTCTAACATAACTTTTGATAAGTCTGTATGAAATCCATTAGCAATTGCAATAGTATTAGGATTTGGTGACATTACGTTTCCTGCTTTAGCGCCACCTAGCATAGCTAATAATACTGAGGCTTTAGATAATCCGGATTTTCTGCCCACAAGTAAAGCAACCGGTGCAACAGTTATCATAGTTACTGGAATTACTACACCTACAGCACAAATAATACAAGAAGCTATTATTATAGCTAGTAATGACAAATCTTCTCCCAAAGTAATTATAATAGTATCTGATATTTTATTAGCGGCTCCAGTCTCAATTAATACGCCACAAAATACACCAGCAGTTAAAACCCTAATAACAGCTGGAATCATACTTTCTGCTCCATCAATTATAACGTTTATAGTATTAGGTAAGGTTGCGCCACCAACTAAACCACCAATAAGAGCTCCTAAAACCATGGCATAAAATGGATGAACCTCTTTAAATATAAGAACTATAGCTATAATTAAACCTAAAATTGCACCTAATGTACTAATTTCTATCATAGTGATCTCCTCTTTAATTATCGTTGTTTTTTTATTAAGATCTCACAAGATAAAATATTATCATAAATTGTAGAATTTTAATAGGTATTAATTGGATATAGATATCCTTTTTATGTAATATAGAGCAATAGGATAAGTGAGAAAAGAATTAACATTCAGAAAAATGTGATAAAAACAACATAAAATTAATAATAAATTCTATAAAATCATAAGAAATAATAGATTTATTATAAAATTATACAAGATTATTGTAATTTAAACATAAATATGGCTAATTAATTGTAAAAAATTAAGTTAAATTTAAAATATTAAATATAGAAAAAATCAATGTTAAAATTAAGTTAAATTTAGGATGAAAAAATGTATTATAAGTAAGAAAATGCATGTAATGAATAAAATTACATGCATTTTCTTATCTTATTTACAGAATGTTTCGCAACTAGCTGTTTCAGGATTTATTTTTACGGTAGGAGCAACACAAGCTTGATTTTTATTATGTCTACAATTTTGCGCATGACAAGAAATAGCCTCAGTTCCTACTTTGGTAAAAGTCTGATCTACACTGTTTGTAAAAGAAGGAGTAGCTTCATATTTATTTTGAAAACTTTCACAACAGGTATCACTAGTAGTAGTTGCAGTATTACCTGCTATTTTTATTTTACATGAATGACATTCGCCAGATTTATTAAAGTAGCAGTTTTCTGATTCACAATGTAATGGATTGTTTGACATAAAAATTCCTCCTTTGTTTATAAAAATTACAGTAATAGTATTTGTTAAAAAAGTTTTTTTAGTAGTGGTAAATTAAGTTATCTAATAAATCCTTCCAAGGGTCCAAAAGGATCTTTATCAAGCCTAATAAGAGCTTGAGTAAGTTCTTCTGTATGTTCTTTTTCTTCGTTAGCGATTCGTTGTAACAAGTTTTGGATTTCTTTATCATCGATCTCTTCTATAATACTTTCATATAGAAGTACAGCCTCCAATTCTCCTTTTATATTATCACGTATTTCTTTTAGTACAATTGAGGTATTATCTTTTCCTTCATAAGGACGTGTTTTTAAAGGTTTGTTTTTAATTTCAACGTGGCTTATAGAATCTAAAGATTTTTCAAATTCTACACAATCACATTTTCTTAAAGCTTCTAAAAACATTCCATAATGTCTTTTTTCATCTAACATTATATGGTAGAGCAATTTTCTTAAATCAGGTATACTTACTTCGTTTATTGCTTTTGCATAACCATCAATGGCTACAAGTTCTGCTATTAAAGATTCTCTTAAAAAGTTAGAAACAGAAAATGCTTTACCTTGTGGTTGTCCAGGTGTTGTATAACTCATAAAAAGCTCCTTTCTAAAATAAAACTTATTTTAAATACTTTTATTTCCATAGTATGTTTTAATAAAGCAAATAGTGCAAAATAATATTAAAATTATATTTATTGATATATAAATTAAAATTAAATAAAATTTAGAAAGAACAGTTTAATTCTATTTAATAAAAGTTACTCTAGTTGAAAAAAAGTATTAAAGTACTATAATTATATAGGATTAAATGAAAGGGAATTTAGAGGAATGAAGAAGATAAATGGAATAATGTATGCAATTTTATCGGCTATAGGTTTTGGAGTAATGCCTATATTTGCCAAAGTTGCATACCAAAATGGGAGTAATACAACAACAGTATTGGTGTGTAGGTTTTTAATTTCAGCCATTATTTTATTAGGATATTTTTTAATAACAAAAAAAGATTTTAGAATAAGTAAAAAACAAATGATAATACTGTTCCTTATTGGTGCAGTAGGATATACACTTACATGTATTAACTTGTTTTCATCTTATAATTATATATCGGTTGGACTAGCAACCACTCTTCACTTTGTATATCCAGTAGCAGTAGTAGTAATAAGTTATTTTGTCTATAGAGAAAAAGTAGGATTTAAAAAGTGTATTGCCCTAGGCGTAGCTATGATAGGAGTTTATCTTTTAGTTAGTGGAGATATAGGTAATATAAGTTATAAAGGCGCTTTTTTAGCCATATTTTCAGGTATAGTTTATTCTGGATGTTTAGTTGGAATGAATAATGAAGAAGTTAAAAAATTAGACAATACTGTGTCTGCCTTTTACTTTTCATTGTCTTCTGGCATTATACTTTTAATAATGGGCTTAATTAGGGGAGATTTAATGATTAAATTTAGTGGCAAAGTTATTTTTTCTATGTTAGGAATTTCAGTTATATCTACAATTATTGCCATGATTCTGCTAATAAAAGCTATTGAAATTATAGGTGCGTCTACAGCATCTATCTTAGGAACTTTTGAACCTATTGTAAGTATGATTTTAGGTATAATAATGTTTAAAGAAACATTAACTAAAATGGGAATTATAGGAAGTATATTAATCTTAGGGTCAGTATTAATAATAGCTAAAGAAGGATAAAAAATTAAATTATATATTAAGTACATAGTAGAGAAAAAAGGTAAGATGTATAATCAAACCTTTTTTCTTTTTATTTATTGTAAACCTAAAATAAAAAATATGTTTACAATGTAAGACTTTTAATATATTATATTTATAAAAAATTAATATTTTAAAATGACAAATTATATGGAGGATTTAAAATGAATAAAACAAGAAGTTTGATATTGGTTGCATTATTTGCTGCACTAACGGCTATAGGTGCTTTTATAAAAATACCCATTCCATATGTTCCTTTTACTTTACAGTTTTCATTTTGTGCTTTTGCTGGAATTTTTTTAGGATCTAAGTTAGGAGCTTTGTCACAAATGATTTATGTATTTATAGGATTAATGGGAATACCAGTTTTTACACAAGGGGGAGGTCCTACATATATACTAAAGCCTACATTTGGATATCTTATAGGATTTATTGTAGGTGCTTATGTTATAGGAAAAATAGCAGAAAAAATAAAAGAGTTTACAGTAATAAAAACCACATTAATTATTATAGCAGGTCTTTTCTTTGTTTATTTATTAGGAATAATACATCTTTATTTCATTCAAAATTTATATTTAGGAATTAATTTTAGTATATGGTCTACTATATATTATGGAATGATAATTTGTTTAGGCGGAGATATACTTTTAAGTTTTATATCAGCAATTATTGTGGTGAGAATTATTCCTATATTGAAAAAAAGTGGAGTTCTTAATAATAACATTAAATAGTATTGATAAAAGCTAAAAAATGTTATATTGGAGGATTAAAATGAAAAAAATAATTTTAAATATAGAAAATAAGATTAATAGTGGGGAAGAAATTAATTTAGAAGATATTAATTTCTTGGCTAAATTAGATAATGAAAAAGATTTAAACGAATTATTTAATGCGGCCAATAGAATACGTAAGAAGTTTAATGGAGATAAGATTGATTTGTGCTCGATAATGAATGCAAAATCAGGAAGATGTTCGGAGAATTGCAAGTTTTGTGCCCAATCTGTGTACTATAAAACTAATGTAAGTTGCTATGGTTTAGTTAAAGAAGAAGATGTTATGAAATTAGCTAAGGAAAATGAGGAAAGTGGAATAAATAGATTTTCTTTAGTTACCAGTGGAAGAGGATTAAAGGGAGAAGAATTTCATAAGGTTTTAGACATATATATAAAATTAAGAAAAAAGACTAAATTAAATTTATGTGCTTCCTTAGGAATTTTAGCTTATGATGAATTAGTCAAGTTAAAAGAAACAGGCGTTACAATGTACCATCATAATTTAGAAACTAGTAGAGAATATTATGAAAAAATATGTACAACTCATTCTTATGATGAAAGAATAGAAACAATAAAATCTGCTAAAAAAGCAGGATTAAATGTTTGTTCGGGCGGAATTATAGGTATGGGTGAATCTATGGAAGATAGAATAAAGTTGGCTAGTTTACTTAAAAAATTAGAAATAAAATCTATACCTATAAATGTTTTAAATCCTATAAAGGGAACACCACTTGAAAATATAAAAACTTTAAGTCAAAAAGATATATTAAAAACTATGGCAATATTTAGGTTTATAAATCCTACGGCTTATATAAGATTGGCAGGAGGAAGAAATTTAATTGATAACTTTGGAGAAAAATGTTTTAGTGTAGGAGTTAACGCAAGTATTTCGGGCAATTATTTAACTACTTCAGGAAATAAAATTGTAGATGATATTGAGATGATAAATAGATTGGGACTGCAGGTGAATTTAAATGAGTAAGGGAATATTTATAGTAGGAACAGATACAGATGTAGGAAAAACTATTATAAGTGCAGGAATAATGTATTTATTACGTTCAAATGGATATAATGCAACTTATTTTAAAGGAGCATTAAGTGGAGCAATAGAGGAAAATGATAAGTTGATACCAGGAGATACTAAAGAAGTATGTGAACTTAGTAATCTTAAGGAAGAATATAGTGATATTACTCCTTATATATATAAAACACCTGTATCACCTCATTTAGCAAGTAAATTAGAAAATAACATTATAAATAAAGAGGTTATGTTAGATAAATATAAAATTTTGAAGAAGAAATATGATTATATCGTTGCAGAAGGTAGTGGCGGTATAATTTGTCCATTAATTGATACTAAAGAATCTATATATCTTTTAGAAGATTTCATAAAAGATTTAGGCATGAATGTGGTTATAGTTACTAGGGCAGATTTAGGAACAATTAACCATACTATACTTACAGTTAAGTATATTCAAGGTTTAGAAACAAAAATTAAAGGAATTATAATTAATGGATATAAAAATAATATATTATGTGATGATAACATAAAGATTATAAAGAAACTAAGTAATCTTCCTATTATAGGAATAGTAAATCATATAGATAATATCCATAATGAGAATTTAAGAAAAGATAATATTAAGTTAGAAATAGAAAGATCAATAGATATAAGAAAAATAATTTCTATTATGGATGAAATATAAAGTTTAGGAGAGAAATAGTATGAATATATATCAACAGAAAGATTTAAAATATATATGGCATCCCTGTGCTCAAATGAAAGATTATGAAGATTTTCCACCTATAGTTATTGAAAAGGGATCAGGGTGTTGGCTTTATGACGTAGAAGATAATAAGTATTTAGATTGTATTTCATCTTGGTGGACAAACACCCTAGGGCATAGTAATAAGAGAATTAATGAAGCTATAAAAAGTCAAATTGACAATATAGAGCATGTAATTTTCGCTAATTTCTCTAATAAACCAGCTATAGAACTTTCAGAAAAGTTAGTAGAGATAACTCCTAGTAGGTTAGAAAAAGTATTTTTCTCTGATAATGGTTCTTCAGCAGTAGAAATTGCATTAAAGATGAGTTTTCATTATCATCAACAAAAGGGGAGTAAGAAAAAGACTAGATTTATAGCTATTAGTGATGCATATCATGGAGAAACGCTGGGAGCATTATCAGTATGTGATATAGATTTATATAATAAGATTTATAAACCATTACTTTTGGATACATTAAGAGTAGAAGGACCCGATTGTTTTAGATGTAAGTATAAAAAAGATAGAGAAAGCTGCAAGGCAGAATGTTTTAAAAATATGTATGAAACCTTAGAGAAAAATGCAGAAGAAATTTGTGCAGTAATAATAGAACCTATGGTTCAAGGTGCAGCAGGTATGAAAATGTATTCTCCTATATATTTAAAAAAACTTAGAGAAATTTGTGACAAGTATAATATACATCTTATTGCTGATGAAATTGCAGTAGGTTTTGGAAGGACAGGTAAAATGTTTGCCTGTGATCATGCTGAAATTAGCCCTGATTTAATGTGTCTTTCAAAAGGGTTATCAGCAGGATATATGCCTATGTCTATAGTTATGGCATCTAGAGATATTTATAATGAGTTTTATGGAGAATATAGTGAGCATAAGGCGTTTTTACATAGTCACACCTATGCAGGAAATGCTATGGCATGTGCTATAGCGCTTGAGAATCTTAAAATTTTTAAAGAAGACAATATTATAGAAAGAAATATAGAAAAAGGGATTTTTATAAAAAATCTAACAAAAGAAAGATTTAAAGATCACCCATATGTAGGAGATATTCGTAATATAGGAATGATTACAGCCATAGAATTAGTTAAGGATAAAGAACTAAAATTAGGTTTTTCAACAGATAAAAGGATAGGATATGAAATTTATAAAATAGCACTTAAAAAAGGATTAATACTAAGACCTATAGGAAATACTTTATATTTTTTACCACCATATGTAATAAATAATGAAGAAATAGAATTCATGATTAATACTTGTTTAGCAAGTATTAATCAATATTTTAATTTATAATCACAAGGATGTAAAAAAGAATTATTAAGATTCTTTTTTACATCCTTGTTTTATTATTTGTTTTTTATCCAAGTAGAATAAGGAGTTTTAAAATCCTCTTTCATGTTCTCAGTAGTATAATTATAGAAGTTTTTTAGAAATGTTGCTCGAGAAGTGTTTCCAGTTACTATATCTATACCGCCTATATCTTTTTGATGTTTTAAGATTTCATCTAATGAAAGATTATTTTTATTATTCATCATTTCATATAAAGACATGAATGTTGTAGTTCTTCCTTGACCTTCCTTACAATGAAAATATAAATAAGCATCTTCAGGTTTGCTTTTTATAAAATTTACAAATTCATCTACTATTTCAGGACTAGGGATATATCCATCTATTACAGGAAATCTCACATAATTAATATTATTTTGTTTTACTAATTCAGCTTCGGATTGGATTGTGCCAGTATTGACTGTTTTAACTAGATTACCTTTTTGATTATAGATATTTAAAGTAGAATTATTTTTTAAAGTATTCAATTTTTGAGTTTCCCTATTTAAAATAGATTCGGTAGTAAATGGATAGTTTTTATTCGAAATTTTTGTGTATATACTTATAGCAGTATTATCATTAAAACCATGAGATTCTTCTCGTAAATCTACTATATAGAGGTTATCTGAGGTTATTTTGTTTTGTATATTTTTTAATTGAGAAGGAGTAAATTGTTTACCACCGGCTATCTTTAGTTCTGGAATAACTCTAAATCTAGTTGGTAAGTCGGTTGTAGAATTTGAATCTGAGACAAGTAATTCTGTATTGCTTTGCCAGTTTCTAATATTATTTTCATTAAAATTTTTTGCAGTTGACAGTGCAAGAACTTCAAGTGGTATAGAATTAAAAGTAAAAAGTAATGTAAATAAAAAAATTAAATTTTTACAAATACGTTTCATTTAATATCTCCTTTCAAAAACTTAGTTTATATTAGTATTTCCTAAAATTCAAATAATTTATACCCAAAGAAAAAGCTCATAGAATCTTTAAGGAGATTCATATGAGCTTTAAAAATTAATTAATATTCTAAATTAGTTTATAGAAGAAGCTGAAAATTGACTATTATATAAGTCGGCATAGAAGCCACCTTTTTTAATAAGTTCTTCGTGGTTTCCTTGTTCTATAACATTTCCTTGGTTCATTACAAGAATTAAATTAGCATCACGAATAGTTGATAATCTATGTGCGATAATAAAGCTTGTTCTACCATTACTTAAATTATTCATGGCACTTTGAATATAATGTTCAGTTCTTGTATCAACACTACTTGTAGCTTCATCTAGTATAAGTATACTTGGATTTGCTAAAATTGCACGAGCAATAGTTAATAATTGTTTTTGTCCTTGAGAAATATTTGAAGCTTCCTCATTTAATACGGTATCATAACCATTAGGAAGAGTTTTTATAAAGTGATGAGCATGTGCGGCTTTAGCTGCATTTATGATTTCTTCATCTGTAACTTCTTCTTTTCCATAGGCTATATTTTCCTTTATACTTCCATTAAATAACCAAGTATCTTGTAAAACCATTCCGAACATATTGCGTAAATCACCACGTTTAAAGTCTTTTATATTTATTCCGTCTATAGTAATTTCACCATTATTTACTTCATAAAACCGCATTAAGAGATTTATAAGAGTGGTTTTACCAGCTCCAGTTGGACCAACTATAGCTATTGATTCACCAGGATTTACATGTATATTCATATCTTCAATAAGAGTAACACCTTCTTTATATCCGAATTGAACATGATTAAATTTAACTTCACCCTTAGGAGTTTCTAAAATTTTACAATCCTTATTATCAGGTTTTTCTTCTATTTCATCTAAAAGTTCAAAAACACGTTCAGCAGATGCAATAGTTGATTGAAGTATATTAGCAATATTGGCAGTTTGATTTATTGGTTGTGTAAATTGTTTTGAGTATTGAATAAAAGATTGAATATCTCCTATACTTAGGGTATTCTTAGCAGCTAATACACCACCTACTACAGAAACAAGTACGTAGCCAATATTGTTTATAAAGTTCATCATAGGCATGATGATACCTGATATAAATTGTGCTTTCCATCCAGCTTGATAGAGTCTTTCATTTATTTCATCAAATTTATTAATAGATTTTTCCTCATATCCAAAAGCTTTAACAACTTTATGACCAGTGTACATTTCTTCAATATGGCCATTTAATTCCCCAAGTTCTTTCTGTTGAGCAGAAAAAAATTTTTGAGAACGTTTAATAATAGGTCTAGTTGTAATAATACAAAGGGGTAAAGTAATTAAGCAAATAAGGGTCATACTAACACTTATTGAAAACATCATAGCAATAACTCCTATAATAGTAACAATAGCAGTAATTAATTGAGTTAAGCTTTGTTGTAATGTACTACTTATATTATCTACATCATTAGTTACTCTACTTAAAATTTCTCCATGAGTATTAGAATCAAAATATTTAAGTGGAAGTCGTGAAAGTTTTTCATTAATTTCCTTACGAATAACTAATACTGTGTTTTGAGCTACACCCGCCATAACATATTGTTGCATATAAGAAAACAATGAGCTTATAATATAAAAACCTATTAAAAGTAATAAGATTTTTCCAAGTGCAGTGAAATCTATTCCAGCGTTAGGTATTCCTTTAAATTTTAAAATCATACCTTTTACTATTTCATCAGTAGCATGTCCCATAATTTTAGGACTAATTATAGCGAATATGGTACTAAGGGCAGCTAAAATAAATATTAATATTAATCTAAATTTATGAGGTCTAAGATATTTTAAAAGTCTCTTTAGAGAACCTTTAAAATTTTTAGCTTTTTCTACAGGCATTCCCATACGAGGACCACCATGCATTTTTTTTGGTCCGCCGATTCTATTATTGCTCATTCTCTAATTCCTCCTTTGATAGCTGTGAAGAAACAATTTCATTGTAAATATCACAAGACTTCAGTAACTCCTTGTGAGTTCCCATTCCAACTATTTTTCCTTCATCTAAAACAATGATTCTATCAGCATCTATAATTGAGCTTACTCTTTGAGCAATTATAATTACAGTGGAGTTTTTAGTTTCATCTTTTAAAGCAGCACGTAATTTAGCGTCTGTTTTAAAGTCAAGAGCTGAAAAACTATCATCAAAAACATATATTTCCGGTTGTCTAACTAAAGCACGGGCAATAGCAAGACGTTGTTTTTGTCCACCAGAAACATTAGTACCACCCTGAGAAATATAAGATTCAAAACCATCCTTCATGTTAGATATAAATTCTGTAGCTTGTGCAATGGAAGCTGCATGTTTTAATTCTTCTTCTGTTGCATCTTCTTTTCCATATCTTAAGTTATCTTTAATGCTTCCACTAAATAATACTGCCTTTTGAGGCACAAAACCAATTTTATTTCTTAATATGTTTTGGTGCATTTTTCTAATGTCAACATTATCTATAAGTAATTCACCTTCAGTTATATCATAAAATCTAGGAATAAGACTTGCTAAGGTAGATTTACCAGAACCAGTTCCACCTATAATAGCGGTTATTTCTCCAGGTTTAGATATAAAACTTATATTTGATAGGGCAGGGGATTCTGCACCAGGATATGAAAATGAAACATTTTTAAACTCCACATATCCTTTTATATTTTCACAAGTTTTAGGAGCATCTATATTTTTTATAGAAAATTGAAGATCTAAAACTTCATTTATTCTTTCAGAAGATGCAGATGCTCTTGGAAGAAGTATAAACATCATAGAAAACATTAAGAATGAAGATAAAATTTGCATTATATATTGGATAAATGCCATTAAATCTCCGATATTCATTGAAAGATTATCAATCTGAATTCCACCAAACCAAAGTATAGCAATCGCCGAAAGATTTAATATAAGCATCATTATAGGCATTAAAAGAGCCATAAGTTTATTAACTTTAATTGCTGTATTTGTAAGATCTGAGTTTGATTCATCAAATCTAGTTTTTTCAGTATTTATTCTATTAAAAGCACGTATAACTCTTATACCAGTAAGATTTTCACGAACTATTAAATTTAATTTATCAAGTTTAACCTGCATAGATTTAAATAGTGGAATACTCTTTTTACCTATTAATCCTAAAATAGACATTAAAAGTGGGATAATAACTATTAGAATTAATGATAATTTAGCATTTTTGGATACTGCCATTATAATACCACCAATACACATTATAGGAGCAGTAACCATCATACGTAAAAATATTGTTAACACTTGTTGAAGTTGATTAATATCATTGGTTGTTCTAGTTATAAGAGATGCGGTTCCAATTTTATCTACTTCACCTAAAGAAAAATTTTCGACTTTAGAAAACATGTCTTTTCTAAGATCTCTACCAAATTTAGTAGCTATTTTAGAAGAAATGAAACCAGCTATTATGGTGCATATAGCACTAAAAAAAGCAACTCCTAGCATAATGGCTCCAATTTTTAAAATATAGTTAGTATCACCTTTAACTACACCACTATCAACAATTTTTGACATTAAGTTAGGTAAATATAAATCACTTAATGATTGAAAAAATAGTAGTAGTAGAACACCAATTAAAGGTGTACTATAGGGTTTTAAAAACTTAAGTAATTTTTTCATTAATTACATCTCCTCTTTTGATAAAAAGTAATTAAAAGTTTTTAAGTATCTAGATTATCCTTAATTTTATGCAACAGATTGCAGAAGGATATTTTTTCTTCTTCTGTAAATCCCTTAAGACAATCTTTTTCTAAATCTTCCATAATGATTTTTACTTCATTACAAATTCTTTTACCCTTTTCGGTAATATGTACTCGTGTAGTTCTTTGATCTTTTTTATCGGGTTTACGATATATAAGATTATTCTTTTCCATTCTATTAAGAGTAACAGTCATAGTAGCTGGTTTAACTTTGATTTTATCTGCGAGTTCCTTTTGACTTTGACCATCTTTATGAATTAAACAAAACAATATAGGTGGTTGCCCTGGATGCACACCGGCTTTTTCTAGAGAGGAATGCATATGTACAAAGTGAAGCCTTACTACTTGGAAAAAAATATGATACATTGAATCTTTTGAGTAAACATCCATTAAAAATTTCCTCCATTTTTAAATAGTTAGCCATCTAATAGTTAGACACCTAATTATTAGATAATATTATATTTTTTTTTAATAGTCAAGATTAACTATGTATTTTAAAGTTTAAAAATTAAATTTAAAAGGCTGTAAAGAAGTAAATATATAGAAAAATTTAATTATTAATTAGTATATATATTAGATAACATAAAGTATTTATTGCTTAACAGTTGAGAGTATGATATAATCAAAGAAACTGTTAAATAAGTTTACAGTAAAAATATACAAGATTTAATAATCTGATTTGAACATTACCTTTGTAGGCATATAAGTAAATCAATTTTAAATCTTATATAATAAAAAGGAGAAATGTTTAAATGGCAGATAAGACTTTAGTATGTAAAGATTGTGGAAAAGAATTCGTATTCACTGAAGGTGAACAAGCATTTTACAAAGAAAAAGGATTCGAAAATGAACCTCAAAGATGTGTAGATTGTAGAAGAGCTAGAAAACAACAAAGAAATAACAATAGATAGTAAACTGTTATAGTTGTAAATAGGATGTCTTAAAATGATTTTAAAAATTATTTTGAGACATCTTTTTTTATAAAAATTAGTTGATTAAAAATGGATAATAATAAAAAAAATACTATATTTATTTTTAAAAATAATTTTATATTAAAAAATAATTAAAAAATGCAAAAAAGCACAAAAAAAGATATTATAAAAAAGATACTATATTGTAAAAAAATAATACATATGTAAAAATAACAGTAGAATATAAAGAAAGATAGGAGAAAAATAAAAATGATTATGCGGCTAAAAAAATTTCATTTTTTATATATGACCACAATACTGTTGTTTTTGTTTTTAGCCTTTAGCCAAATAGTATACGCAAAAAACTATAAAGAACTTACTTGTAAAAATTTAACCATAGAAAATGGATTAAAAGAGTCTACAGTAGAAAGTATAATTCAAGATCATAACGGATATATTTGGATTGCTACAGGTGCAGGATTACAAAGATATGACGGAGAAAATTTCAAAATATATAAAAGTAATTCTGAAGTTGAAAGTGCAAAGAGTTTATCATCAAATTATATAACCATAATTTTAGAAGATAGAGATAATGAATTATGGATAGGAACTAGTAATGGGCTTAATAAATTAGATAATAAGAGACAGAACTTAACTAAATACTTTCCAAATCATAAAAATTCAATTTCTAATTATAATGTTTGGGATATAATACAAGATAGAAATAATAATATATGGATAGCTACAGAAAATGGTCTAAATTATTATAATAAAAAAAATAAGACATTTAAGCATTTTTTTCATAATGAGAATGATAAAAATAGTATAAGTGATAACTTTATATCTACCTTATTTGAAGATAAGGAAGGAATTATTTGGATAGGAACAAGGAATGGTTTAAATAGTTTTAATCCCCATACACAAGAATTTACTAGATATTCAAATAAGTTAAGTGATGAATATATCACTAAAATACATGGAGATAGTTACAATAATATATGGATAGGCACTAGATTAGGTGGTATAAATAAATACAATAAAAAAGAAAATAAATTTAAAGTTTATAAAATTTCAAAAGATAAAAAAGCGTTGCCGTCAAATTATATTACTACTATGTATGAAGATATACAAAAAAATTTTTGGATCGGAACAGAAAATGGATTATGTAAATATAATAAAAAAGATGATAATTTCATTGTATATAAGAAGAAATATGGAGATATGCACAGTTTAGTTAACAATCATATTTTAAGTATAGGTGAAGATAGATCAGGAATGATTTGGGTTGGAACTAATGGTGGTATAAGTTTTTTTAATCCTAACTTAGAATTTAATCATTATAAAAAAGAAAGTAATAAAATTAATACACTAAGTGATGATATGATTAGTGGAATTTATTTAGATAAAAATAACTTATTATGGATAGGAACTAATAATGGGGGACTTAATTGTATTAATAGAAATACTGGAAAAATAGAATGTTTTACAAATAACCCTAGTAATGAACATAGTATAAGTTCTGATTCAGTTACATCAGTAATAGGGGATAAGGATGATAACATATGGGTAGGAACAAATTATGGTTTAAATAAATATGATAAAAAAGCTAAGAAATTCATTAGATATTTACATAATGAGTCTGTAAATAGTCTAATAAACAATGAGGTTAGATGTTTATTAGAGGATGATACGGGAGAAATTTGGATCGGAACTAAAAGAGGAGTAGATTCATTTAATAAAAAAACTAATAAATTTACTCACTATAATTTTTTATTAGATAAACATAAAATTAATGATTATTATATTTTTACAATACATCAAGATAAACAAGATAAAGATATACTTTGGTTAGGATGTTCTATAAATGGAGGAATAATTAAATTTAATAAAAAAACTAAAGGGTTAGAACAATATAAGGAATACAGCAAAAATGATAAAATCTTTAGTCTTAAAAATATAAAATGTATATCGGAAGATGAAAATAATAATTTATGGATTTGTACAAGCAATGGACTAAACAAGTTTAATAAAAATAATCAAAAGTTTACTACATATAAAGAACGTAATGGAATCTGTAATAATTATGTTTATGGAGTTTTATTTGATAAAGAAAATAATCCTTGGATTAGTACTAATGGAGGAATTGCTAAGTTAGATATAAAATCAGATACCTTTATTAATTTTGATATTAGCGATGGATTGCAAAGTAATGAATTTAATGATGGGTCGTATTTTAAAAGTAGTAGTGGAGAGATGTTTTTTGGTGGTATAAATGGAATTACTAGTTTTTATCCGGAGAACATAAGTAAAGATAATTTTAGAACTAAGGTTGTAATTGAAAATTTAAATGTACAAAATAAGTACATTATTCCTAATAATAATATAAAACTTAAGTACAATGAAAATAATATTTCTATGGAGTTTTTCTATCCAGACTATAAAAATATATCTAAAATTCAATATGAATATATGCTAGAAGGAATAGATAAAGAATGGATTTTTGGAAGTCACAGAGGATATTGTAATTATTTAAATTTGCCTTCTGGGAAATATGTTTTTAAGGTTAGAGCAAGAAATGGAAATGGAATATGGAGTGAGGAGGAAAAAATAAATATAGTGGTTGCAACTCCACCATGGGAAACTTTAACGGCTTATAGTATATATATAGTAATGTTTATAACTGTACTTTATATAATATGGAGATACATAGATATTTTAGAACGTAAAGTTCAACAAAGAACTACGGAGTTAAACAATAAACTAATAGAAAACGATATCCTATATGAAAAAAATTTAGAAATAGAAAAATTTAAAAACACCTATTTTGTAAATTTATCTCATGAACTTAGGACACCATTAAATGTAATTTTGTCTGCAGTACAATTTTTAAATAAATGCGCTGAAGAAAATATAATTATAGATAAAGAAAAATTTCAGGATTATATGAGTATAATTAGAAAAAATTCAAAGAATCTTTTAGGAATAATAAATGATCTTATTGATTCATCTAAAATGGAAAGTGGAACTTATGTAATAAATTTCATGGAAACAGATATAATATATTTAGTTGAAGAAACAGCGCTTTCTATGAAAAGTTATGTTGAAAGCAAGAATATTGAACTTATTATAGATCCAGAAGTGGAAGAAAAAATAATAAAATGTGATCCTGTAGAAATTGAGAGATGTATAATAAATTTAATTAATAATGCAATTAAATTTACACCTAGCGGCGGATCTATATGGGTAAGTATTTATGATAAACATGATAAAGTTGAGATTTCTGTAAAGGATACAGGTATAGGAATTTCTAAAGAAGATCAAAAAGTTATATTCGAAAGATTTTTCCAAATAAATAATAATATAAAAGATAAAAAAGTAGGAAGTGGAATAGGACTTGCTTTAGTAAAATATGTAGTTGAATTGCATAATGGAACTATTAGAGTAAAGAGCGAAGAATTAAACAAGGGTTCTGAGTTTATAATTACTTTGCCTACTAATCAGCATGATGAATTCTAAGATAGTTTATCTAGGTATATTTATAAATATACAAACATATAAATTTTATTATTAAATAAAAATGGTGTATCTAAATGATACGCTTTTTTTATTATCTAGTTTGGAGAGTAGATGAATTATGAATAATAAAAATGATATGTTAGAAATAAATAATTATATAAATGAATTAATGGAAAAAAATCAGAAAAATTTAATGTTTCTAGAAAATGATGATATTAATAAAATCTATGAATTTGCCTTATATAAAGGATTAAAGGCAGAAACGGTAAAAAAACTAATTGACCATAATAGAGAAAAATTCTTTATTATAAACTCAGAACAAGAATATAATAAATTAGGAGATAGACCTTTTGGACAATGTTTTCATCACATTACTGATAAAGATTATAGTGAAAATAAGTTTATAGATAAATTTAAAAGAATTCATAAGATAGAAAAAGATAAATTCTTGTTTTCTTTAAATCAAGAAAATGTAGAAAGTAGCAAAATAAATGAAAGTATGATTATTAGTAGTAAAAATATATATGATAGTAAAATTATTGAGGTAATTCCTTTAAATAATATAAAGAAATTAAATTTTTCCTATGCACCATTAATATATAAGAATGAATTACATGCTATTAAATGTATAAAAATAAGTTGTAATAAAAATAGTGAAGAATTAGAATTAAGTACTTATTATATAGAAAATATAATTAAATTTGGAGAGTTTCTAAGAAGATTAATTTTTATTTATAATCATGAACTTATAGTAGAAAATAGATGGGAGCTATTACAAGATGAAGATTTAGAAGGAAATATACATAAAGAAGAATTCGAAAAAGATGTAAGTAAATATGAGGGAAGTTATGAAGAGATATTAAAAAATAATGAAGTTTATTTTAGATTGAAAATTTTTAGTAATTTAACTATAGAAAATAAAATAAATGAAGCATATAAGACAGTATGCTTTATTACTAAGAAAAAGGTTATCATTCATTTAAACAATAAGGAAAAAGTATCATTAATTTTAAAGAAAAGTATTTTAGATAAAGTTAATGTAGAAAAAACAGAATGTTTAATTTACTGGATCAATACTGGAGATTATGGAGAAGGTATTTTAATAACGGATAAAAAGGTATACTATATATGTAAAGAAAATTACTGGAGTTTGAGTATAAAGGAAATACAGTTAATTTTATTAGTGGAAAATAATATTTGCTTTGATAATCTATGTGCTTTTATAAATATGGAATACAAACAGGATATAAGAGAAATTTTTTATTTTATAGAATATATAATTTTTACGTTAAAGTTTAAGGAAACATTGGAAAAAAATAATTTAACTACATATACAAAAATAGATAAACTTAATAAAGAAGAGTATTATGATTTTATAAAAAAAATATTGTGTAGGTTAGATAAAAGATTTCGAAGATATATAAAAATGGCATTTGAAAATGGCAATCGAAAATATATTGGATGGTATTTGAGGCTGGAAAGTAAAAGTGATTATGGAGAAATACCATTGATAATAATAAATAATTCTTGGAATAGGAAAAATGGATTTTTAATAACAAATAAAAATATTTATTTTAAAGATATTTTAAAAGAATCATGGAAAATATGTCTTTTAGATATAAGAAAAGTGCACTATGATCTTAGAGGATATATATATATTAATGAAAAACAGGTAAGTATAAGGGGAAGAGAAAAAAAATATATAAAGATAATAAGCAGTTTTATATATTTTTTTTCAAGTATTTTAATTGGAATTGAGCTTAATAATATGGATAAAGAACTTATAGAGGTTTTAAAAAATTTGGATATAGAATTTGATTAAACAATGGAGGAATATGTGAAAGAAGGATATGTGTTAATAACAGGGGCTACCTCTGGAATAGGATATGAACTTTGTAAAGTATTTGCACAAAATGGACATAATTTAATTATACATGGGAAGGACTTAAAAAAACTTGAAAAAGTAAAGTGTTTATTAAAAATAAATTCTAATAATAAAATTAAAATAGAAAGTATAAGTGCAAATTTATTAAATTTACAAGAGATAGATTTTATGGTTGAGCTTATAAAGAGTAAAAAATGGGTCATTAAATATTTAGTTAATAATGCAGGTATAGGATCATTCGGTTCTACGAAAGATATAGATATAAATAAGGATATGAACATAATAGATATAAATATACGAGCACTAACATATTTAACAAAGATCTTTTTAGATGAAATTATTAAAGAACAAGGAGGAATACTTAATGTATCATCCACAGCTGCATTTTCACCAGGTCCTTATATGAATGTATATTATTCATCTAAAACTTATGTTAGGTACTTTACTGAGGCATTAAGGGAAGAATTACAAGGCACAGGAGTAAAGGTTAGTGTGTTATATCCAGGAGCTACTAAAACTAATTTTCAAAACAAAGCACAGATTAAAAAGGCAAAGTTTACAAATTCAAATTTAATGAAAAGTGATAAAGTTGCAAAGATAGGATACAAAGGTTTTATGAGAAATAAGGTAGTTATAATTCCAGGAATTAAAAATAAAATTTTAGTGTTTTTTTCTAAAATTTTGCCTAATAAAATTTTATGTAGAATTATAAAAAAAGCTAATAATGGTTAAAGTAAATAATGGAATTGAATTATTTTTATTGAAATATTTCTATAGTATGATATAATAAACTTTTGTATGGTAGTTTATGAGCGTTATGATTAAAATTAGAAAAGCCTTTAATTTTGATGATGCGAAAATTGTTAAAGTCGAGCTTAAAAATCCTTTTAGAGTGCTATTTTGGGTTTGGGGTTTTTAGTTTCGGCTTTTTTAGTTAAAAACAAATTAACCCTATAGTTCAATAAATAGAAGGAGAACAAAAGAATGACAAATGTTAGATTTGAAAATCTGAATATATCAGAAGAAATGAAAAAAGCTATAAAGGATATGGGATTTGAAGAAGCAACTCCTATACAAAGTCAAGCTATTCCTTTAGTATTAGAAGGAGAAGATATTGTTGGATTAGCACAAACAGGAACTGGTAAAACAGCTGCTTTTGGAGTAGCTACTTTAGATAAAATTGATAAAGCTATAAAAGGTGTTCAGTTAATGGTTCTTTGTCCAACAAGAGAATTAGCTCTTCAAGTATCAGAGGAGTTTGAAAAACTTTGTAAATATAAAAAGGAAGTTAAGATAATTTCAGTATATGGTGGAGACCCTATAAGCAGACAAATAAGAGCATTAAAACAAGGTGCTAATGTAGTTATAGGAACACCAGGTAGAGTAATGGATCACATGAGAAGAGGTTCTTTAAAATTAGACAAATTAAATACTTTAATCCTTGATGAAGCAGATGAAATGTTAAACATGGGATTTAGAGAAGATATAGAAACTATTATAGGTAGCATAGAACATGATATACAGAAATTACTATTTTCTGCAACAATGAAAAAAAACATTATGGAAATAGTTGATACATATTTAAAGAATCCTAAAAAGGTACAAATTAAGAGTAAAGAAGTTACAACTCCAAATATAACTCAAAAATATATATGTATAAAAGAGTCAGATAAAGAAGAAGCATTATGCAGAATCATAGATTTTAAAAATCCTAAAGTAACATTAATTTTCTGTAATACTAAGAGAAAAGTAGATGAACTTTTTGATTCTCTTCAACAAAAAGGATATTTATGTGAAAAAATTCACGGCGATATGAAACAAAATGTTAGAAATACAGTTATAACTAAGGTTAAAAAAGGTGACATAAAAGTTCTTATAGCAACAGATGTAGCTGCAAGAGGACTTGATATAGATGATGTGGATATGGTATTTAATTATGATGTACCAACACATGAGGAATATTATGTACATAGAATAGGAAGAACTGGTAGAGCAGGAAGAGAAGGTACATCTATAACTTTAGTTTCTAGAAGAGAAATGAGAATTTTAAAAGATATTATGAGATATACAAAGAAGCAAATGGAAGAAGAACAAATTCCAAGTGCTAAAGATATAGAGAATTTAAAATTACAGGAATATATGAATAAAATAAAAGAAAAATGTAATTCAAAAGTTACTAAAAAATATTCAACAATTATAGATGAATTAATTGAAGAAGGATATTCTATAATTGATTTATTAGCTGCTATGATTGATTTAGAAGTTAATATAGGTGATATAAAAGAAATAGTTGCAGAAAAAGAAGAAAAATCTTCAAATAGAAAAAAATCTACTAATAAAGGAATGAAAAGATTCTTTATTAATATAGGTAGAAATAAAAAGGTTAAACCTGAAGATATATTAAAAGCATTAGTAACAGGTACAGATATTAAAGGAAAAGATATAGGTACTATTGATATGTATGATAAATTTAGCTTTGTAGAAGTAAATGATAAGTTTGCTAATGATGTATTAAATAAAGCTTCTAAAAATAAAATTAGAGGTATGAGAATAAATATAGAAGTTGCAGGCAAAAAAAAATAATATAAAATTTTAATAATGGTATAAAATAGTTAAAAATGAAACCCTTTTTTAACTATTTTTTTTTTGTAATAGTATATAATAAAAGTGGCTTTTGAATTATATGTCTATTTTGGAGGGAAAAAATTGTATTATGGAATTAGTAAAAGACGTAGACGACTAAATAAAAAGAGAATAGTATTAGCTGTAGTTAGTATTTTATTTATTATATTTACTATTATAAAGTTAACTAATTTTATTGTTAAATATATGAGAAAATCCAAACAGCAATTCATTAGTGAAAAGTCCTTGATTATTGCTAGTTCGCCTAAAATTAAATTTAACGGAAAGACCACTGGTATTAAAGATAAAAATAACTTATATAAACTTAACATGATAACAGTAAAAAGTAAAATATCAGATAAAGATTTTTTTAACCAAGATGTATTTTTAGGAGATTCTATAACTGAAAGTATGTCTTATTATAATGTTTTAAAACCTAAGAATGTGTTAGGAATTAGAGGGATGACAGTAATAAAAGCCAAAGAAAAAGTTGGAACATTAAAAAAACTTAATCCTCGTAATATATATATATTATTTGGAGCTAATGATTTAGAAGGGGGAATAAGTTCAGACCAATTTTTGAAAGATTATAGTGAACTTGTTAAATTAATAAAAAATCAAATTCCAAATGTTAAAATATACGCTCAATCTGTGTTATATGTGAGAGCTGATAAAGCTAAACAAAATAAATATCTGACTAAACAAAGAATAGATAATATAAATGATTCTTTAAAGAAAATGATACAAAATCAAGGTGGAAAATATATAAATATAAATCCAATAGTAGAAAATTCAAAAAAAGACTATTACGAACCAGATGGAATACATGTTATTTATGATTTTTATCCTGTATGGGCAAAATTAGTTAGAGCTAAAATTTAGTAAAAAAATAGTATGATATATAACAAAAATATACAATTTAAAGTTTAAGGAGGAGCTTTATATGAATAATAAAGTTATAAGAAAAGTAGTAGCATTATTAGCAATTGTTTGTATAGGACTTTTAGGAGGATGTTCATCAAAAGGGAATGAAGAAGTAAAAGAGGTTTCTATGAATACAATAGTAGAAAAGGTAAAAGGTGCAATAGATAGTAAAATGTTTATGGAAGAAAAAGAAGAAGGATTAGAGAGATTCTATGACATCAAAAAAGATGATATAGAAGAATTTGCATTATTTTTACCTTCTAAAAATATTCAAGCAAATGAAATAGCTATTTTAAAATTAAAATCTTCTGAAGATGTAGAAAAAATAAAAGAAAAAATTAATAAAAGAATCGAAGATCAATCTAATGCATTTAAGCAATATATTCCAGAACAATATGATATTATAAAAAACAATGAGATTGTACAAAAAGGGAAATATATTTTATTTGTAGCAGATAAAAATAAGGATAAGGTTAAAAGTGCTTTTGAAGAAAGTTTTAAATAATAATTGCATTTTAAAATTATAATTAATTAGGGAGTAAGAAAATGATTTTTAGTAGTCTTTTATTTATATTTATATTTTTGCCAAGTACATTAATTATTTATTATTTATCCCCTAAAAAATTTAAAAATTTGGTTCTTCTTATATCTAGTTTAATTTTTTATGGATGGGGAGAGCCCCTATATATTCTTATAATGCTTTTTTCTACAGTATTTGATTATATAAATGGTTTAATGATTGATAAATATAGAAAAAATAAGCACGTTTCTCGTGCTGTTTTTTTGTTATCAATTATAGTTAACTTGGGAATATTAGGTTTTTTTAAGTATTATGGATTTTTAATAAATAATATAAATGATTTATTTAATTTAAGTATTAAAATTAAGCAATTGCCTCTTCCAGTTGGAATTTCTTTTTATACGTTTCAGACAATGTCCTATGTAATTGATGTATACTTAGAAAAAGTAGAAGTGCAGAAAAGTATTATTTCTTTTGGAACATATGTTACAATGTTTCCACAGTTAGTGGCAGGTCCAATTGTTAAGTATGGAGATATAGATAAGCAGATTAATAATAGAAAAGAAAGTTTCTTATTATTAACTCAAGGTATAGAAAGATTTATTATTGGTCTTTCTAAAAAAGTTCTTTTAGCTAATGGTATTGGGGTATTATGGAATATTATAAAAGTGACGCCACTTAAAGAATTATCTGTATTGTCCTCATGGATAGGAATAATGGCATTTACATTTCAGATATACTTTGATTTTAGTGGGTATTCAGATATGGCTATCGGGCTTGGAAAAATGTTTGGTTTTGATATTATGGAAAATTTCAACTATCCTTATATTTCTGCAAGTGTAACGGAATTTTGGCGTAGATGGCATATATCATTAGGATTATGGTTTAAAGAATATGTATACATACCACTAGGAGGAAATAGGAAGGGAAAATTAAAGCAATTTCGAAACCTTTTTGTAGTATGGTTCTTAACAGGATTTTGGCATGGAGCAAATTGGAATTTTATAACTTGGGGTTTGTATTTTGGTATATTTATATGCCTAGAAAAAGAATTTTTATTAAAATTTTTGAACAATAAACCTAAATTCATAGGACATATATATACGTTAATAGTAGTTATGATAGGTTGGGTACTATTTGAGTTAGAAAACACTGGACAAGCATTAAGTTATATAAAGACTATGTTTGGATTAGGAAAAGTACCTTTTATAAATAGTAGTTTAAAATATTATTTAAGTACAAATTGGATTTTAATAATATTTCTTATAATATGCTCTACCCCTATACCTAAAAAGTTATTTAAAAAATTAAGAGCAAGAAACAGTATATGTATAAGTATAATTTTATCAGTTTTTATGTTGATATTATTAATGTTATGTGTAGCTTACTTGGTAAATGAAACATATAATCCTTTTTTATATTTTAGATTTTAATTATAAGTATAGAGGAAGAGAGGGGTTCCATTGAAAAAACAAGATAAGATTTATTATGGTGTTTTAGGTGTAATTTTTATAGTTTTTATAATAAGTATTGGAATCTTTGAATTTACAAAACAGGATAAAACATTTTCAGACTTAGAAAATAGAATGTTAGCTCAAAAACCTAAGTTTTCTTTTAATAATTTAATTAATGAAGATTTAACAAAGGATTATGAAAAATATATTTCAGATCAATTTCCATTTAGGAACTTTTGGGTTAAGATAAAGGCTAAAAACGAGGTTCTTTTAGGTAAAAAAGATAATAATGGTGTTTTTATCGGTAAAGATGAATATCTAATTGAAAATTTTAAAGGTGAAGAAGAAAAAAGTATTTGTAATAAAGTTGAGTATATAAAAGATTTCTGTAAAAAAAATCCTAATGTAAAAAAATATTTTATGCTAGTACCTAATTCAACTAAGATATTACAAGAAAAGTTACCTCAAAATGCACCTGTAAAAGATCAGTATGAATATTTAAATAAATTTGAAGAAGCACTTAAATATGATATTACTTTTGTTCCATTAAAAAGAATTTTTGAAGAGAAAAAAAATGAATATATTTTTTATAAAACTGATCATCATTGGACGACTAAAGGTGCCTATTATGCTTATGTTGAATTTGCAAAACAGGTGGGAATTAGGCCACTAGAGAATCATGAATTTAACTTAATGAGAAAAGTAAATGGATTTTATGGAACTCTATATTCAAAGGTTTTATTAAATAGCATAAAATCCGATACTATAGAATTATTTGAGACAAAAGAAATTCAAAAATATACAGTAAAAATAGATAATGAACCAGAAAAACAATCAATTTATAATCTAGATAGTCTTAAGAAAAGGGATAAATATTCAGTCTTTTTTGGGGGCAATCATGGTACTGTAAAAATTAGAAATGAAAAATCTCAAATAAATAAAAATATTTTAATTATTAAAGATTCGTATGCTAATAGTTTTGTACCATATTTAATTCCTCATTATAATGAGGTTACAATGATCGATTTGAGGCACTATAGAGGAAATCTAAGTGATTATATTAAAGAAAATAATATAGATGAAATTCTACTTTTATATAATATAAATAGTTTTTCTAATGATAATTCAATAAAAAATATAAAATGGTAGAAATAAGCCTTACCCAAAGTCAAAAAAATATGATAAAATGTTGAAGGTAGAACTTTGGGAGGCAAGAAAGAATGATTAATAAACAAGAACCATATGTGGTAGTTTTAGGAGCTTCAATAGTTGATATTTTTGGCTTTTGTACTAAAAAATATATGCAGTGCAATTCTACACCAGGATGTGTAAAGACATCTCTTGGAGGAGTATGTAGAAATATTGCAGAAAATATGGCTAGAATAGGTGTGAAAAATAAGTTTATATCCGTTTTAGGTGATGATAACAATGGTAGGGAACTATTAAGACATTCAAGAGAAGTTGGATATGATATGGAAGATTCTTTAATTGTAAAAGGATATAGTACACCTACATATATGGCCATATTAGATGAGCAAGGGGAAATGGTATCTGCGGTAGTTGATATGAAATCTATAGATAAATTAAACAAAAAATTTATAGATTCAAAAGCACATATTATAGAATCAGCAGAATATACTTTTTTAGATTCTGATAACCCTGAAATTTTACAATACATATTAGAAAAGTTTAAAGGAAAAACAAAATTTGTATTAGATCCTGTTTCAGCATGTAAGGCCAAGGGTGTAAGACACCTTGTTAAGTATTTTCATACAATAAAACCAAATAGATATGAAGCAGAAATGCTTTCAGGTATTAAAATTAATAATGAAGAAGACTTAAACAAAACAGTAAAGTATTTTCATGATTTAGGAGTAGAAAATGTATTTATTAGCTTAGATGCAGATGGAATTTTCTTTTCAAATGGGAAGGAAAAAGGTAAGTTTAGAGCTAATGATGTAGTAGTTAAAAATGTTACAGGAGCTGGAGATGCATTTGTAGCAGGTATTGCTTATGGGTATATGAATAATTTATCAATAGATGATACAGTAACATATGCTATTACTTTAGCAAGTATTGCTATATCTCATGAAGATACTATACATCCAGAAGTTAATCATGAGTTTGTTATGGAATATATGAACAAACTACAATGGGAAAAAATTAAATATTAAAAAATTAATATGAAAAACAAGGGATTAAAAGTATAGTTTAATACCCTTGTTTTTGTTTAATATCTTTTTAAGTTTTGATTTTTTAGATAAGGTAAATATGGCAAAGAATAAAATTGTTAGGGGAATTAAGAAAATAATAATGAAATCTAAAATGAATTTATATAGTGGGGTTATATTAAGTCTATAAATTTTAATATTTTTAGGTGCAATTACTATATTATCTTTTCCTACATGTATCCTATTTATTGAATTTATAAAGAACTCTTTATTAGCATTTTTAATTAATGAACTAATATTAGGCAGTATAAAATGTCAATTACTAATAGATACTATTTTAGTGTTATTTTGTTTAATGTTAGCATTATTTTTGGTTATAGCTAAGGCTAAAATTGTAGAAAATTTTTTTATAAAGACAAAAATTTATAAAAATGTTATAATGTTTGAGGAAAAGAGAGGTGTTAACATGAGTGATATAGCAGGTAACGGTTGTGATATATTAGTTCCATTTAATGAAAGAAAACCATTAAAAGAAGTGGAACGAAGTATTATTAAAACATATAGAAAACATATTTGGTCAAAATTTATAAAAGCTATTAAAGATTATAAACTAATCGAAGATGGAGATAAAATCTTAGTAGCTATTTCTGGTGGAAAAGATAGCATGTTAATGGCTAAATTATTTCAAGAATTACAACGTCATGGACAAATGAAGTTTGAAGTACGTTTTGTATGTATGGACCCAGGATATCATCCTGATATTAAAAAGTTAATGTTAGATAACTGTGAGTATTTACAAATTCCTATTGAAATATATGAATCAGGAATTTTTGATATAGTTGATGAAATGGCTAAAGATTACCCATGTTATATGTGTGCTAGAATGAGACGTGGTGCATTATATTCAAAGGCAAAAGAATTGGGATGTAATAAAGTATCTTTAGGACATCATTTTAATGATGTAATAGAAACAACTCTTTTAAATGTACTCTATTCAGGAAATTTTAAAACTATGCTTCCAAAATTAAATTCTACCAATTTTGAGGGAATTCAATTAATACGTCCTATGTATTATATAGAAGAAGAGTATATAAAAAAATTTACTCAAAGAAGTGGTATATGGCCATTAAACTGTGCTTGTATGGTAGCGGCTAAAAAGATTGGAAATAAACGTTATGAAATAAAAGATTTAATATCTGAACTTAAAAAGAATTTTAATGATGTAGATAAATCAATTTTTAGAGCTGCACAAAATGTTAGTATGGATTCCATATTAGGATGGCAAAAAGATGGAATAGATCATTCTTTCCTTGAGAATTTTGATGAAGAATAAAATATAAAATAAAAGCTACTTATAAAACATGGATTTTAAAATGTACCCTTTGTCAAGGACGTTTTAAAAAAGACTATATGATAAGATGATTTCTGTATTGAACAGGAGTCATCTTATTTAAGTTCCATTG
>NZ_JAUSWN010000018.1:0-64616 GCF_030815255.1 Hathewaya limosa | reverse complement strand
TTAATAAAACATTCTCTCACAAAATTAATAGATAATATTCTATTTTCGTGGCAAAAGTGGCTAAGTGGATAATTATAACTAAAAAACTATAAACCTCCATAAGCTATCGCTATTTAGATAAGTCTGCCTTTTATTCTTGGAATATTATTCTAGTAAATATTAATCTAGGAAATTAGTTATAAAAACTAAGCATAGTATAATTGTCAATAGAAATACTTTCTAAAAATTAAACACTAGTGATTGATTTTTATATTTAATAAATTGCAATATAGTATAGAATCATAATTTAAAAATGAATATTAAATATTTTAAATTCAAAGACTACCTAAGGTAAGGAAAATTTCTTTTAATAAAGGGGTGCTTTTATGAAGTACTATATAGATTTAATTCTTATCTTGGTTAGTTTTATTTGGGGGTTAAAACCCATAGTTATGAAGTATAGTTTAAATTCTGTAAGTGTATCGGAATATAATGTATTACGTTTTATATTTGCAACTATATCGTCATGGGCATTTTTAATTGCTAGGAAGGAACACAAAAAGGTAAAAAAAGAAGATTATAAAAGAATCATTATCATATCATTGTTAGGCTTTTTTATATTTCAATGGCTTTATGGTGTTGGAATTTCTAAAACAACTGCAGGTAATGCGTCTATTATCATGGGAACCTTACCTATATTAGTTTTAGTAATTAACTATTTATATGGTAAAGAAAGAATAAAACCTAAGGCTTTATTATCCATAATAATATCTTTTATAGGAACAATACTTGTAATCTTTTCACCAGGCAACATTAGCTTTTCAAGAGAAGGCTTAATGGGTGGAATATATGTTTTTATATCGGCTTTGGCATATGCAATTTATATGGTGTTTTCAAAACCATTAAGTAAAAGATATAAACCAAGTCAAATAATTACATATGCAATAACTATTACAACTATGATGATGATCATAGTAGCTGGTTTTAAAATTAATTTAAAAATTATAGATTTAAAATTATTTCTTAGTTTATTATATACAGGAGTCATATCTATGTTCTTAGCTAACTATTTATGGACATGGGCCTTACAAAAAAGTAGCAGTACCACTAGAGTAGCCATATATAATAATTTAAATCCGGTTTTTACTGTACTTCTAGCATATGTTTTTTTGGGAGAAAAGATAACTATATACACAGTGATAGGTATTATAGCAATATTAAGCGGATTAATTTTAAAGTAATATAAATAAAGGTAATGGGGAATATTCACATTACCTTTTTTTTATTTTTAATGTATAATTTAAGAAGATAAAAGGGGATAACTTTATAAGAAGAGGAAGGTGAATTTATGGACTCAGTAAGTTCTATACCTTTAGGAGTTTCAATTATTACCCGAGGACTTGAAAACTTCATGGACTTTTTTATTAATAATAATTATGAAAATATAAAAAGGCTAATAGCAGCTGTTATAATATTTTTTGTATTATTGTTATTTAGAAGGTTCTTAACTAATCATGTATTTACTTTGTTTAAAAAAATTATAAATAAAGTAAAACCTAGTACAACAATAAGGTTTATACCATGTTTTGAGCAACCCTTTAACATGATGTTTGTAGTCTTTGGTATATACTTTGCTTTAACCATATTAGGAAAAAATTATTTTATAAATGTATCGCTAATTACTAAAATTTTTAGAAGTATTTTAATTATGCTAATTACATGGGGATTTTATAACCTAAGTGAAGAATTAGCAGTATTGTCAGATGGCATGAAAGAAAGATTAGGGTTAAATGTTGATAAAATTTTATTTCCTTTTATATCAAAATGCCTAAGAGTGATTTTAATTGCATTAGCCATAACTATAATTTTAGCTGAATGGAACATTAATATTCAGATGTTTGTAACAGGATTAGGTCTTGGTGGATTGGCATTTTCATTGGCTGCTAAGGATGCGGCATCAAATGTTATTGCAGGATTTATATTAATTATGGATAAACCTTTTAATATAGGTGATTGGATTTCAACAGGTTCTATTGAAGGTATTGTGGAAGATTTATCTTTTAGAAGTACAAAAATAAGGACATTTACACAAGAGATTATTACCGTACCAAATTCAAGTTTAGCTAACTCTGCAATTACAAACTTTACAAAACGAGATAAACGTAAATGTAATTTTGTTATATCTATAGCCTATGAAACGTCTAGAGAAAAAATTGAGAAATGTATTTATAGGATTGAAGAGATGATAAAAGGGCATGAACAAATTTGTGATGAAGGTATTGTTATAGCATTACAAAATTTAAATGATAGCGGATTGGATATAGGAATATATTATTTTACTAAAATTACTGATTTTAAAACATTTTTAAAGATAAAAGAAGAAGTAAATTTAAATATAATGGATATCTTAGAAGAAGAGGGAGTAGATATACCATATCCGACTAATACTGTTTATTTAAATGATATTTCAAAAAAAGAGGATGTTATTGAAAACGATTCTTCACTTGAAGACATAGGATAAAGTTTTTTATAATAATCGTATAACTTAATAAAGATAAATAAAAAAATTTACTTAAGAGAGTTTTAAATTTAGTTCTATTTAATTTTGGAGGATTTTAAATAAATGCTACTTTTAAAGGTTTTTGAAATTATAGGTACTATTGCTTTTGCAATTTCGGGGGCATTAGTAGGTATGCAAAAGAAACTAGATTTATTTGGGGTTACTTTCTTAGGTATAATAACCGCTGTAGGTGGAGGGATTTTCAGAGATATTATACTTGGAAATACTCCACCTACAGCCTTTGTTAAGCCTAATTATTGTTTTATTAGTATAATAACATCCATAAGTATATTTTATTTGTATCCTAGGATTGCAAGAAAACATAAAAAATACACTAATAAAAATGTAGATCAATTAGAAGTGATAAATAAGTATACAAACATGACCAAGGATCAAGTTTTAAGATTAATTAATAAACAAAATCAAATGATTACATTAAAAAGGATAATATTAATATCTGATGCCATTGGACTTGCTACATTTACTGCTGTTGGTTCAAATTTAGCATTTTATAATGTAAAGAGTAATTTGTTTTTGGTAGTTTGTATGGGACTTGTAACAGGGGTTGGAGGAGGTATTTTAAGAGATACATTTGTTCAGGATACACCTTTAATTTTTAGAAAAGAAATTTATGCTGTAGCGTCTATAATTGGAGGAATTTCATTTTATGTTTGCAAGGTAAATAAGTTAAATTATATGATTGCTTTTTATTTATGCTTTACATTAACATTTGTATCAAGGATGATAGCTATGAAATTAAATTTAAATCTTCCTAAATTTAATTCAGATAAATATAAAATAAGGCTATAGTATAAAACATAAGAAAACTTTCTAATGCAAATTTAATTATATAAACAAAAAGGATAGAAATTTAAATTCTATCCTTTTTGTTTGAAGAAAAATAACAACAATATATAGGAAGAGATGATAAAATAAATGGGAGCAGGATAATTAAAGTATAAATAGGGATAATAAGGATAAATATATTGTGGAAACGAGGTGTATAAATGATATTATTAGCAAAAGAATTAATAAACAATCTAGGATATATAATATTAATTGTTTTTATAATAACTCGTTTGGATAGCTTTAAAAAAATAATGCAAAGACAGAATTTAAGATTATTAGATAAAATAATTTTATCTTTAATTTTTAGTGGATTTGGAATTTTAGGCACGTATATAGGTACAGAGGTAAATGGAGCAATAGCTAATACAAGAATAATTGGAGTTGTAACAGGAGGGATATTATGTGGGCCGTTTGTTGGAATATTATCAGGGATAATAGCAGGAACACATAGATTATTAATTAACTTTGGAACAGCTACAGCGTTACCATGTGCCATAACTACAGTAATGGTGGGGGTAATTAGTTCAATAATATATTCTAAAGAAACCATGCATAAAAAATGGATATGTGGATTTGGTTTAGGAATAACAATGCAGACTATAGAAGTTACTTTAATATTTATTATGACAAAACCAAACCATATTGCTATAAGTATAATTAGGGATATTTATATACCTATGAGTTTAACTAATGCCATAGGAATTTCTCTTTTGATTGTACTAGTTCAAAGTATAATAAAAGAAGAAGATAAAATAGCAGGAAATGAAGCACAGATAGCTTTAGAAATAGCCAATAAAACTCTACCTTATTTTAGAGATATAAATGAAAATTCTATACAACATATTTGTAATATTATAAAAGAGTCTGTTAAAGCAGATGCAGTAGCAATTACTGATGATGAAAAAATTTTAGCACATGTTGGTATAGGGCAAGATCACCATATAAATGGTATGAAAATAAAAACAAATGCTACTAAACATGTAATAAATACGGGGGAAATTTTAGCCATTACAAATAAAGTAGAAATTGATTGTCCATGTGAAAATTGTCCCTTGAAATCAGCAATAATAGTTCCCTTAAGGGAGAATGAACAAGTCATAGGATGCCTAAAAATTTATTATAAACAGGAAGATGCAATAACTACGAGAACTAAAAATCTTGCTATAGGATTATCACAGATTATATCAACTCAATTTGAAATTAGTAAATTAGAGAAATTAAAGGAAATGGCTAATAAGGCAGAAATTAAAGCTTTACAAGCGCAAATAAATCCTCATTTCTTATTTAATGCATTAAATACTATAGCTTCTTTTGTAAGGTTTAATCCGTCAAGAGCAAGAGAACTTATCATAGATTTAGCTACTTATTTAAGATATAATTTAGAGGTAGGAGATACACCTGTAGATATACATAAAGAGTTAGAACAGGTAAAAGCGTATATACAAATAGAAAAGGCTAGATTTGGTGACAAGTTAAATATTATTTATGATATAGACGAGGGAATAGATATAAAGATACCTAGTTTAATAATACAACCTTTAGTAGAAAATTCCATTAAACACGGGATTTTAGAAGGTGATGGGAGAGGTAATGTTAAGGTTCAAATAAGGAAAAATCCTAAAGAAAAGAATATAGATGTTGTTGTAGAAGATGATGGAATAGGAATTTCTGAAGATATAATAAAAATGATTTACGAAGGAAAAATGAAAGAAAATAAGATAGGGTTAATAAATGTGCATCATAGGCTTTTAAATATATATGGAAAAGGACTCAATATAGAAAGATTAACTCACGGTACTAGAATTCAATTTACAATTTAGGAGGCTAGGAAATGAAATGCGTTATTATTGATGATGAATTACCAGCAAGAGAAGAATTAAAATATTTTATAAATAATTTTGGTAATATAAAGATTACTGGGGAATTTGATAATGCTACAGAAGCCCTAAAGTATATTGAAAATCAGCAAATTGATGTAGTGTTTTTAGATATTAATATGCCTAAATTAGATGGAATGACATTTGGAAAATTACTAAAAAAGATAAATAAAAATGTAATAATTATATTTATAACAGCATATAGGCAATATGCCGTAGAAGCATTTGAATTAGAGGCATTTGATTATCTATTAAAACCTTATTCAGAGGAAAGAATTATAAATACTTTAAATAAGCTTTCAAAAATAGAAATAAAGGAATCATGTTCTTTAAAAAATAATCTTAATAAAATTACACTGTGGAGAGCCGGAAAAATGAAGGTTATAAGTATTTCTGATATTTGTTTTTGTGAGGCTATGGAGAGGGAAACATATGTATACACAGAAACTGATGAGTATGTATGTAACATAAGTATATCGGAAATGTATAAAAAACTTGAAGAAGAGAATTTTTTTAAGAGTCATAGATCTTATATAGTAAATTTAAATAAAATAATAGAAATTACTCCATGGTTTAATAGTACATATATGATTAAGGTTAGAGGCAGAAAAGAGGATATACCTGTTAGTAGAAATAATACAATTAAATTCAAGCAGATTATGGGTATATAAAAGCACTTCATGTGCTTTTTTTGTTATTTCATGTAGTAATTCGATGGTATGAATAAATTATTAATATAATATGAATATAAAGAAATTATATATAAACTAATTAGTAAGGGGAGGTAGTTCTATGATATCTTTTATTGTTGCATTAGTTGCACTTATTGTGGGATATGTTATTTATGGTGCAATAGTAGAAAAAATTTTTGGTGCAGATTCAAGTAAAGAAACTCCAGCTATACGTTTAGAAGATGGCGTAGATTTTGTACCTATGCCTATGTGGAAAATATTTTTAATACAATTTTTAAATATAGCAGGGCTAGGTCCTATATTTGGAGCTATTTTAGGAGCTTTATGGGGGCCATCGTCATTCCTATGGATAGTATTTGGAAGTATTTTTGCAGGTGGAGTCCATGATTATTTTTCTGGAATGCTTTCTGTTAAACATGATGGAGCTAGTATTCCTGAAATAGTGGGTAACTACCTTGGAAATGGTTTCAGACAATTTATGAGGGTGTTTTCTATAATACTTTTGATATTATTAGGAGTTGTATTTATAACTGGACCAGCAGGATTACTTGAAAGCATTACTCCAGCAGTATTTACTAAAACATTTTGGATATATGCTATCTTTTTATATTACCTATTAGCGACTATGGTACCAATTGATAAACTTATCGGTAAGATTTATCCTATCTTTGGTATATGTTTATTACTAATGGCTGTAGGGGTAAGTGGAGGCATAATATTAAAAGGATATAAGATACCAGAAATAACTTTACAAAACTTACACCCAGATGGATTACCAATATGGCCAATGATGTTTATAACTATTGCCTGTGGTGCAATTTCAGGATTTCATTCAACTCAATCACCACTTATGGCTAGATGTATAACTAATGAAAAACAAGGAAGAAAAGTATTCTATGGTTCAATGATAGCTGAAGGAATAGTTGCTTTAATTTGGGCAGCAGCAGCTATGGCTTTCTTTGGAAGTACAGGAGAACTTCAAAGACAGATGTCTGCACATGGTGGACAAGCATGGGTAGTTAATGAGATATCTACTTCGCTACTTGGAAAAGTAGGGGGAGTACTTGCCATACTTGGAGTTGTAGCATGTCCTGTAACTTCAGGAGATACAGCTTTTAGAAGTGCCAGATTAACAATATCAGATTTTTTACATTATAAACAAGATAAAATAATAAATAGATTATTTATAAGTGTTCCATTATTTGTAGTAGCATTCGTATTAACAAAAGTTGATTTTAATATAATATGGAGATATTTTGCTTGGTCTAATCAGACACTAGCTACAGTTGTTTTATGGACAACAGCAATGTTTTTAGCGAAAAATAAAAAGATACATTGGATTGCTACAATCCCAGCTACGTTTATGACAGCGGTAACAACAACATATATATTAGTAGCTAAAGAAGGATTTAAGCTTAATTCACAAATAGGTTATCCAATTGGGATAGTATTCGCGATAATAAGTTTTGTAATTTTTATGTTGGTAATAAGTAAAAATAAAAAATGTAAAGTAGAAGCTTAATAATGATGTAGGTTTTATAAAAATTTATACTGATAATAGTATAAATAATAAAATACAATAAATAAAAAATAGTCCATTTATAATTTGTGTATAAATGGACTATTTTTTACTTTAAATAGGAACAACAACTTTTACTTTGTGTGGAATTATTTCAAACTCTACTTTATTTATTCTTTCAAGTTCACCATCAGCATTAAGTATGAAATCGTCTTCGCTTTCAACAGTAATTTTTTTACCTTTAAAAAATTTTACTTCCTCTGCAGAAATATGGTTACCCTTTAGGGCTTTAGGTAAAACATGAAGTAGCCTGGATAGGCTTGCGTTACTTACCATACATACGTCTAAAAAACCATCCTCAATATTTGCATGAGGAACAATAGGTATACCCCCTCCATAGCATTTGCCATTAGATGCAGCCAATAGTAGGTTTTCTTGTATAAATTCTTGACCATCTATGTTTATATCCATATTAAGTGCTTTGAAGATAAATGGGGTATAGAATAGACTTAAAATATAGGCAAGTCCACTAGGAATAAATTTTGATTTTTTAAAATGTCGAGCATTATATATAACTTCTGAATCGAATCCTACAGAAGAGATATTTATGAAGTATCTTCCGTTAGCTTTTGCAAGGTCTATATATTTTTCATAACCCATTATCGTGTGTTGTAAAATATCTGTATGTAATTTGTAATCTGGGATTAGGGTACGTGCAAAATCGTTACCAGTGCCGCAAGGAATTACAGCCAGAGAGCTATTACTATCTACTAGGCCATTAAGAACTTCATTAACAGTTCCATCACCGCCAATGGCATATACTCTATAATCATTCTTTTGTACATATTTTCGTACTAAATCAATAGCATGTCCCTTTTTCTCTGTTATTTCTATTATGTAATTATCATCATTAAATTTGAATAATTCATGTATTTTACTTATATATGATAATGACTTACCTTTACCTGCTACGGGATTAACAACAAATAAATGTTTCATAATTTCACCACCACTAGAAATGATAATTGATTAAATTATATACCTTTACTAAAAAATTGTAAAAATAAATTGTAAATATAATTATATATAAAAGGTGTAATTCATAATATTAATATACATTCATAACTTTGTTGATATATATGATTAGAAGATGTGATAATATGTATAATTATTTTTGTTATTTCAAAAATAGTTAAAGAGAGTATTTTATTTAAAATAAAGTTATCCACAAAAATTGTTAATAAATATGTTGATAACTTTAGAAAAATTGTGATAAACATGTTAATATATGTGTAAAAACCGTTTATAATAAAAAAAACTATCTTTTTTAAGATAGCTTTTTTTATTATGGAATAAAGAATAAAATAAAAAAGGTAATTGCAGCGATATGGGCATATTGGTAACTGCAATTACCTTACAAGGTTTTAGCTAATGATATTATAATATAATTTTTTTTGAAATGGGGTTACAAGATGTTTACAAAGTTAACTATCTTAGATTGTCTTGAGTATAATAAACTATACCTATAGCCCCAGGTCCTACATGTAATCCTATAACAGGTCCAATATCACATATAGAAATATTTATATCAATATGTTCTTTTATAAGTTTTACTAGTTCTTCTGCCTCATTATAACAATTTATATGATGAACCAGTATTTCTCCTAATCCATAATTCTCTATATCACTTAACATTTTATCAACCATAGTTTTAATAGCTTTACCCTTAGTTCTAACTTTTGTTAACACACTAGTTTTACCATTTTCTACTGTTAATATAGGAATTATTTTTAGGAAGTTTCCAATTAAGGCACTTGCCCCACCGATTCTTCCACCTTTTTTTAAATATTCAAGGTTATCTGGGATAAATAAGAATCTACTCTTTTTAATGTTACTTTCTATAATTTCTGTTATCTCTTGTATAGATTTACCTTCTTTTGCTGCTCGAGCACCAACTAATGCAGCAAAACCTAATTGCATAGAATTAGATCTAGAATCTATTATTTCAATTTTAGCATTTGGATTTTCATCTAAAATCATATTTTTAACCATATGTGCGGTTGCATATGTACCACTCATTTCAGATGATATAAGTACACAAACAATACTGTCACCATTATCTATTATTTTTTTCATTTTATCATAAATCTCACCAACAGAAGGTTGAGAGGAAATAGGTATGCCTTTTTTATCCATCTTATTATAGAAAGATCCATTATCTATATCAGTTTCTTTAAAATTTTCATCGTCAAAGGCAACATTTAAGCAAATTACTTCTATATCTAATTCTTTTTTTATATTTTCTTGTAAGTAACTTGTACTATCTGTTAAAATTTTTACTGCCATATCGCAATTTCTCCATTTTTTATTATTTATATATGTATTATAACATATAATATAAATTAAATTCTGAAAAAACAGGAGTGAGATAAAGAACTTTATGTAAATAAATTTTAAAATTGTATACATTATAAACATAAATTTCCATATATATTAAGTTTAATTAAGCAATGAACATAATGAAATTTACTTACTATAAAAATAAAAGTTATCCTATTTTTAAAGGATAACTTTTATTTTTATATATAGTTTATATTAACTTAGAAATTAAAGAGATTCTCTGTAAATAGTACTTACAAGTTCTTTAGTTGCCTTTGCAGGTGAACAACTAAGTAGTAAATCTAAGCTAGGAGTATTAAAAGCAAGATCTGTTAATTCATTAACTTGACCTTCGTTAAATCCTAAAGTTGTTAGTGTATCTGTTACACCAACTTCGTGTAACCAAGCTTTTAATCCATCACAAGCTTTTTGAGCTTCAGATTTTTCACCTTTTAGATCTTTAACTATAGGAGATAATACTGATGCTAATACTTCAGGTCTTTCTTTATAAGTGTATTTAACAACTGAAGGAACTAAAACTGCTAGTCCTAATCCATGAGTTAAATCAGATTTAACAGCACTTAATGGATGTTCAAGTGCATGAGTTAAATGTAATAATGTATTATCAAAAGCTATACCAGCTATTAATGATGCATAAGTTAAATAATATCTAGCCTCTAAATTTGAACCATCCTCTATGGCAATTGGAAGATATTTTGCAATTAATCTTACAGTTTCTTCCGCAAGTAATATAGAATAAGGATTTGCAACTGTAGAAGTAGCGGCTTCAATAACATGATTCATGGCATCTATTGAAGTATACATTGTTTGGTATTTTGATAGCCCAGTCATTAATCCAGGATCATCGATTGAATAAAGTGGATAAGATAGATCATAAGCAAGACAAGGCTTATATTTCTTTTCAAGTAAACTAATAACTGCAAATCTATCTCCTTCAGTTCCTGTACCATGAGTTGTGTTTATAGCTATTACAGGAAGTGCCTTATCAGGAGTAAATTCATATTGGACTAACTCAGCACAGGTTTTATTACCATACTGAGTCATTATAGCAACTCCTTTGGAGGCATCAATAACACTTCCTCCACCAATAGCTATAATAGCTTGAGCACCTAAATCACATGCAAGTTTAGTTGCTTCATCAACATGTGTTGTTGTTGGATTGGCAGTTATTTTACTGTATAATTCATACTTTATATTAGATTCATTTAAAGCCTTTTCTACATAATCCCATGCGCCTGTTCTTTTAAAAGAAGATGTTCCTGTTATTACTAAAATTTTAGAAATACCTTTTTTACTTAATTCTTTAGTAATGTCAAATATCTTTTTGATAGCACCAACACCTAAGTAAATAGTTGACTTTCCTCTAATTTCAGCAATTTCATTTATTGAAATAGTTTTTTCCCACATATTAAATACCTCCCCAAAATTATTTCACAATATGTTGTAATTTTTAGTTAATTTATAAAGAAGTTAATTTTCATTTGTTAATAGTTTAACACCGATTTGTTAAAAAAGCAACAAATTAAATGAAACTTTATAAAATTATTTGTATATAAAATGTTAATTAAAAAACAATATTATAATAAATCTGATTGTTGAGGGGTAATGCTAAATCCAACATGAGAGCAATAAGATTGAATAGTTTTGACGTACCATTTGCTAGCTCGAGGATCTATAAATATATTTTCTATAAAGTCGAAAGGATTAAGTGTTATAGATATACTTTTAGGTATAGAGTCAATTTTATCTGGTTTTACATAAGTAATCAGACGAACCTCCTTCTCATGTTGAAAGGCTTTTCTCTTTAGTAAACCATGATAAAAAGTTTTTTCAGGGCCTTTTAAAGTATCTAGTTTTTGTAATGCTCTTTCTAAGTTATCATAGTATATTACAGGAGATAACATAGCCGCATCAATTTGTTTTATTGAAAGAAATTTATTAACTGAACTTTGAATTAAAATACCTTCCTTTCCCTTAGCGTAAATTTTCCAAAGTGCATCAGATATACCTTCAAGGCTCCAGCATTGACCATATAAGTTATTACTAAATTCTATAGGCATTTTATGTTTTGCTGGTAATTCCCATATATCTTCCCAAGCATTCAGGTTTGAGAGATATGTTGTTTTGGTTTCTACAAATTCTAAAAAACAACTTAAAGATAGATATCTGTAAAGTTTAGTATTAGAACCTAAATTTTTAGATATAATAAATGTTTCATTACTATAATTCATATGTTCACCCGCTTCTAAATATAACTTTAGTTAAAATTAAATCTATGTTTATAATGTATCCTAAATTAGTGAAAAATATATTTAATATATTACATAATAGGATGTTTTAAGATTAGGTATAAAAAATACAATAAAAATAATAATAATACAGAAGAAATATAAAAACTTCACACAATGATAAAAAAATAACAAGGAACTATTGCAAAAAAAAATGAATATGATATTATAAGAAAAGATAGTTAATTATTTAACGAAATAGAGGGTGAAATTTAATGAGTACTGTTAAAGAAAATATTAATACCTTAGTAAAAAAAGCTAGAGTTGCTTATGAAAAATTTTTAAAACTAGATCAAGAAACTGTAGATGACATAGTTAAAAATATGACTGAAGAAGCTTTAGATGCTCATAGAAAGTTAGCTAAAATGGCTGTGGAAGAAACCGGAATGGGTGTGTATGAAGACAAAATAACTAAAAATATATTTGCTTCAGAGTACGTATATAATGATATTAGAAATCTAAAAACTGTTGGGATAATTTCAGAAAATAATGAAGAAGGTTATATAGAAGTCGCCGAACCAATAGGTGTTATAGCAGGTGTAACACCAACAACTAACCCAACTTCAACTACTATATTTAAATGTTTAATTGCGATGAAAACAAGAAATCCTATAATTTTTAGTTTTCACCCAAGAGCACAAAAGTGTAGTATAGAAGCAGCTCGTATTGTTAGGGACGCTGCTATTAGTTCAGGAGCACCAGAGGATTGTATACAATGGATAGAGCATCCTTCTATAGAAGCATCAAAGGAGTTAATGTTTCATGAAGGTGTTGATATTGTTCTTGCAACAGGCGGACCAGGAATGGTTAAAAGTGCATATTCAACAGGTAAGCCAGCACTAGGAGTAGGTTCAGGAAATGTACCTTGTTATATAGAAAAAACAGCAAAAGTTAAAACTGCTGTACATGATCTAATTATGAGTAAGACTTTTGATAACGGAACTATTTGTGCATCAGAACAAGGCGTAATTTTAGATAAAGAAATAGCTGATGAAGCCATACAATTAATGAAAGACAATCATTGTTATTTCTTAAATGATGAAGAAATGATGAAAGTAGAAGCCTTTGCTATAGATAAAGAAAGAAATTCAATGAATCCAGCTATAGTTGGCCAAAGTGCATTTAAGATTGCAGAAATGTCCGGAATAAAGGTACCTAAGGATGCTAAAATATTAGTAGCCAAATTAGATGGAATCGGTCCTAATTACCCATTATCAAGGGAAAAATTAAGTCCTATATTATCATTATTTATAGGAAAAAATACAGAGGATAGTATTAATATCTGTGAAAAAATGATTGAATTTGGAGGACTTGGACATTCGGCCGTAATTCACTCAAATGATAATAATGTTGTAGAAAAATTTGCAGTTAGACTAAAGGCTGGAAGAATTATTGTAAATTCACCTTCATCACAAGGTGCTATAGGTAATATTTATAACTATACTAATCCATCTTTAACTTTAGGTTGTGGAACAATGGGTAAAAATTCAACAACTCAAAATGTTGGGGTATTAAATCTTATAAACACTAAAAAAGTTACAAAGAGGAGAGTTAATATGCAATGGTTTAGAGTTCCTGAAAGAATTTATTTTGAGGTTGGATCACTTAGATATCTAGAAGAGATAGGTCCTAAAAAGGTATTTATAGTAACAGATAGAGCTATGGATAAATTCGGATATGTTAATAAAATAATGTACCATCTAAATAAAGCAGGAGCTCATGTGAATATATTCTTAGATGTAGAACCAGATCCATCTATAGAGACAGTTATGAAAGGTACAGAAGAAATTAGAGCCTTTGAACCAGATGTTATTATAGCACTAGGTGGAGGTTCAGCAATGGATGCTGCTAAGGGAATGTGGCTTTTCTATGAATACCCAGATGTAGATTTTAAAAAATTAAGGCTAAGATTTATGGATATTAGAAAGAGAGCTGTTAAATTTCCTAAAATGGGTAGAAAGGCTAAGATGGTAGCGATACCAACAACTTCAGGAACAGGATCTGAGGTAACATCTTTTGCAGTAATTACAGATAAAAAGAACAACATTAAGTATCCATTAGCGGATTATGAGTTAACTCCAAATGTAGCGATTCTTGACCCAGAATTAGTTATGACTGTTCCAAAGTCAGTAACAGCAGATACAGGATTAGACGTATTAACACATGCTATAGAAGCGTATGTATCTGTAATGGCAACGGATTATACTGATGCATTAGCATTGGGAGCAATAGAAATGGTATTTAAATATTTACCAAGGGCTTATAAAAATGGCTTAGATGAAGAGGCAAGAGAAAAAATGCATAATGCTTCATGTATGGCAGGTATGGCGTTTACAAATGCCTTTTTAGGAGTAAATCATAGTATAGCTCATAAGCTTGGATCAGCATTCCATATACCTCATGGAAGAGCAAATGCCATTTTATTACCTTATGTTATCGAATATAATGGAGTTCAACATCCTTCTAAGTTTACTATATTCCCTAAATATGATTACTATAAAGCACCAGAGAAGTATCAAAGAATAGCTAAACTTTTAGAATTGCCATGTGCAACACCAGAAGAAGGTGTTAAGAGTCTTGCTAATGCAGTAAGAAATCTTATGAAAGAAATAAATCAATTAAATAGTTTATCAGCGTGTGGAGTTACTAAAGAAGAATTTGAAGATAAACTAGATAAAATTGCAGATGAGGCTTTTGAGGATCAATGCACAATAGTAAATCCAAGACAGCCTTCTATAGAAGAAATAAAGGAAATACTAAGGAAAGCATTTTAAATTAAAGTAACTTTTAGATAAAGAGAGTGGATTAAGAGAAATTTTATCCATTCTCTTTTGTTTTCAATAAAATATCATTTTGGTATAAAAATTAAGGAATATTTACATTATTTTTTCATAATATCTTACAGGGGATAAAATAATTTTTACTGTTAAGTTAATAATTATTTTATATTTTTAATTAGGATTAATTTAGACGTCTAATTAATTTTTTAATGAATCCATTATTTAATAGTAATTAAAAGGTTAAGTTTTATTAAGAAACATAAAAAAATAGTTATTTTACTTTTAAAAGTTAAAAGATATTTTTTCTTGTAGATAATATTGTTTCTGACGAGTTTATTAGAGCGATAAGAGTTATATCTTTAAACTTAATAAAATAGGAAATTAAGTGTGGAGGAAAAAGTATGAATGATGAAAAAAGAAGTAAGTTCAATAGCTGGATGTTTATTATAGCTTATGCATTTTTGGGTATCTTAAGTGGGGTTACTTTAGATACAATGGTAACGTTTTTAGATGCATCACAAGTTACCAAAGGAATAGCTGCAAGTATGTCAATTATTATGGGTGTTGGTTTTTGTGGTGGTGCAGCATTATTATTATTGGTTCCTAAATTGGGATATAAAAAGATTTTAATGATGTCACCAATAGCTTTTATTGTAGGAATACTAGCATTAACTAGAAGTAAATCTGTAATTATAGTTGCTATTGCAGCATCAGTAGTTATGATAGGTGTTTGCATGTTTGATGCAATTTTATCTCCGTATTTAAGTTGTTATACAGAGGAAAAAAATAGAGAAAAAGTATTTTCTACAACATTGTGGACAAACATAGTAGGTATGATTATTGGAACTTGGTCTGGTGGTAAATTAATAGCATATAGATTTGCTTCTAGACTAGGAATAAAATATACACTAGCTAAGGAGTTAACAGAAAAAGTAGAACAGTTTGATCCTGTTAAAATACAAGCATACGTAGGGGCTCATAGAGATGCATTACTAATATACACTATCGTAGCAGCTATTAGTTTAATTCCAATAATCTTTATTAAACAATTACCAAGCGATTATAAAGAAGTTAAAAAAGAAAAGAAAGAAGCTTTAAATTGGAATGCCTTTTTTAATAAATATATAATAATATTTATAGTCTTCTCATTTTTGATAAGACTTGGAGCAGCCTTAATTACTCCTTATTTTTCAATATTTTTAAGTAGACTGGGGATAGATAGAGCAACAATATCATCACTTATTTCTTATCAATATCTTGCTATGGTTGGTTTTATAATTGTTTCACCATGGATTGTTAAAAAGATAGGAAGAGTTACAACATTAGGTGGTTTGGCTTTATTCTCTATACCATTTATGCTAATTATTGCAAATGGTCAAGCGTTTGGTTCATATATGATATTTGCCGTTGGTATAAGTCTGTTCCTAAGATCAGGTTTTATGAATGCATCCCAACCAGTTCAACAAGCATTGCCAATGGAATTTGTTAGTAAAGAAGCAAGACCAGCTTATAATGCGGTAATATATATAGCGCAAGCGGCAGCTCAATTTATCGCTGGATTTGTGGGTAAGGAGTTTATATTCAAATTACCTAATGGATATGGAAAGGCATATTATGTTACAGCTGTTATATATATAATAGCATCAGTAATGTTAATGGTAGTATATACTAAGAAGTATAATAGACCAAATGAAAGTAGGCAGGAAAATAGTAACGTAGTAAAATAAAATTTGCAGTATGAATAACATAAATAATGATAAGTTTATTAACAAAAGATATATAATTTGTAAAAATACAAATTATATAAATCTAATAAAAGACTATTGGGTTTTATCCAATAGTCTTTTATTAGAGATTTTTATTGTAAAAAACCTAAATAAATTATTTAATAAGTTGATATAAAATCTTATTATCTAAAAGATAGTACATAGTATTAATTTAAGACACTATCAAAAGAATCGATTTTCCACTTACCATCTTCTAATTTTAAAGTTACATCCCCTTTATATTTATTCCAAGAAGGTATTTCGGCGTTACATTTTGCTACAATGGTATCTTTAGTACAACTTATATTTATAATACTAGTGTAATTGTAATATGATTTTAGCCCTGCTTGACCTATTAAAAAATATGGTTCATCATCTATATTCTTATAGAACCTAGAATTTTCAAGATTATTTATATAATTTTTAGTAAAATATTCATTAAGTTTAGATTCAAAGTCTTTTATAGTAGCATAAGGAGATTTAATTCTTCCATAGTCCCATGATTCACCTTCCTCATTTTTAACAGGAACAATTTTACAATTGGAATCTATACTTTTTTTATTTATATCAAGTAAAAGTTTATTAGCATCATTACACATAGAGATTAAAAAATTATATTTATCATAATTATTTTTTACTATTTTTTTTGTATTAGATTGTGTTGCCATAACTTTTTTTTGTTTTGTAGTGTTTAATATATTTTTCTTTTGAATTTTATTAGATTTCATTACTTTTTTATTTACAGAATGTTTTACATCAGGTTGAGTTTTATTAATGCTATTTGAAACATTAGTTTTTGAGGATGTTACATTATTAGATTGATCTTTAATAATTTTTTTATTAGAGCTATCATCTTTTTTTACATTTTCAGCAATTATATTTTTTTCTTGATCTTTTTTTAAGGACAATTCAACCTTAGAAGGTTGTTTTTCAATCTTAGTTTTCTTAAAACCTTCTTTAGCTAAGATTGGAACTGTAGAAGAACATATAATTAATACAGTTAAAAGAATTATTACTTTATTCTTTTTCATAAAATACCATCTCCTAATAATAAATAATAATAATGTAGTATGATTCCTACACTTGTATTATATGCCTTGTACACATAAATGAAAGTGGTTGTAACTACATTGTAATTAATTGTAACCATGATGTAACATTTCAAAATTTATATAAGGATTATAGTTGTATATATGAGATAATACATTAAAAACAATTATTGAAATTATTAACTTATTTCATAAATTTATACATATATTAAAAAATAAAAATAGATAGATAAATTAACCATATTTATCTATCTATTTTTGTTTTTATACGATTGTATCTAAGTGGTGACCTAGATTGGGGTCAACTGCCATAGTTTCCATCATTTGAATCATATCTGCCCCGCCTTGTTTGTTGGTGTCCATTACCATTCTCATTAAGCTTAATGAAACAGCATCCTGAGTTTTTTGTTGGCTCATAGACATTGAAACTGCACCTATATCCATTGTATCATCTCCTATTTAAATTTTTAGGTAGTATATTAGATAATAAACCCATTAAACTATATATCGTTTATGATTATATATAGTTTAAAATACGTATATTTTTATTCTTTGAAATGTTTTTGATTGCTTAGAATGGTAGTTAATTATATATAAACAAACCTAATAGTATATAATATTACTAAATGAGATTATTTATGTAGCAGAGTTTTTGGAGGATATAGATATGATAGATAAGTTAACAGCAGAAGAGAGAATGAAGAAATTAATATTAGGAGAAAAAATAGATAGGATTCCTGTTATACCACATATGGAAGCATATGCAGCTCAAATTTGTAATTTAAGTGCTAGAGAATACTATTTAAATCCTGAAAAAGCTTTTAAGGCACAAATATGGGCAAAGAATTTACATAATCATGATGGAGGAATAGGATATGGACTTCCAGAAGCTTTTACCATGGATTTTGGAGGAGAGGTTGAATTTCCTACAACACCTAAGTTTAGTTTACCTAAAGTATCAAAACGTCCTATTTTATCAGTACAAGAAATAAAAAACATTAAGATACCTAATATAGAATTTGCAGAAGGAGCATCAAGAATTTTAAAATTTAATAAAATTTGTTATGAAAATGGGCTGGGGGTAGGAATAAGTGCGGGTTCACCAATGAATATAGTACAATGTATAATTGGAACAGATACATTATTAAGATGGTTTATTAAAGAGCCTAATGCAGTACATGAATTACTTAAGATAGCTACAGAATATATAATATATACGGGTAAATATTATATAAATGAATTTGGAAAAGGCAATGTATCTGCAGGTATGTCATTTCCCATGGAGTGTAATGCAATAATGTCACCTAAGACTTTTGAAAAATTTAGTGTTCCATGCATTAAGAAAATTCTTAATGTATATAAGGAGTTAGGAATTAAAATAGGATCTATTCATCTATGTGGAAATCATAAGAGAAATTTAAAGTACTGGAAAAATGAAATTAAGCTAGAAAAGAGAACTTTAATAACAACAGGATATGAAATGGATTTAAAAGACCTAGCAGATTATTTTGGAGAGGATTATATAATAGGTGGAAATGTGAAAAATACTACATTACAGATGGGAACTCCAGATGAAGTATATGAGGAATCAAGACAAATTATAGAAAAAATGAAATTTAATAAAGGAGGATTTGTTTTAACTCCCGATTGTACACTAATGACCACAACACCTGCGGCTAACCTTTATGCAATGATTAAAGCAGCTAGAGATTTTGGAAGTTATGATTAAAGTTAAACTAGGTTTAGGTTACTATATATTATAATTAATATAATAAGTTAATAATTGAATTATTATGGAGTTAAGTATAAAAAGTTATTTCGGTTTATAAGTATGTTTTTTAACTGAAATAACTTTTTGTTTTCATTATTACAAAATTGTAATAATGATATTTATGAGATTGTAATAAAGGGAGAATATTATATAAATTGTGGTTTGGAGGTAATAAATTATTATATATAGAGAGGGGAATTATAAATGGAATTGTTGAGAATAGAGAATCTTTGTAAGAGCTATGGTAAAGGGGAAACAAAGGTAGATGCTTTAAAGAATATTAATTTAGGCATAAATAAAGGTGAATTTGTAGCTATAGTTGGAGCATCAGGATCTGGAAAGAGTACATTGCTTCATCTCTTAGGAGGAGTAGATAGACCAACATCAGGAAAGGTAATAGTAGATGGTACAAGTATATATTCATTAAAAGAAAATCAGCTTGCAATTTTAAGAAGAAGAGAAATAGGATTTATATTTCAATTCTATAATTTGATACCAGTTTTAACTGCTGAGGAGAATATAGAAATGCCTGTACTTTTAGATGGCAAAAAAATAGATAAAGAGTATATGAATGAGGTATTAGGAATTTTAGGGTTACAAGAAAGAAGAAAACATCTTCCATCACAATTATCAGGAGGGCAACAGCAAAGAGTATCAATAGGAAGAGCACTTGCAAATAAACCATCCATAATACTTGCAGATGAACCTACAGGAAATCTTGATTCTAAAAACTCTAAAGAAATTATAGAGCTTTTAAAGTACTCTGTTAAAAAGTATAATCAAACACTAATTCTTATAACGCATGATTTAGAAATTGCAAAAATGGCTAATAGGGTAATAACTATATCAGATGGAAAAATTGAAGGTGATGAGGTGATGAGAAGTGAATAATTATGGAGAATTAACTTTTAGGTACCTCAAACAAAATAAGAAAAGAACAATATTAACTATAGTAGGAATAATTCTAGCTATATCTTTATTTTCTGGTATAGGAACTTTTATGTTTAGTGTCCAGGATAGCTTAATAGAAAAGAGAAAACAGGATGCAGGAAATTGGGAATTTAGTTTTAATAATTTAAACAATGAGCAAGTAAGTAAATTAGCTAATAACTTTGAAATAAAAAATTATTCAATAAGCAAAGAGGAGAAAAATATTACAGTTAAGAATAATGAAAATGTGGAAATTGATTTTAGTAATGATGATAAAACATCTTTTAATGAATTTTTTAAGGTTAAGTCATTAGAGGGGAGGATTCCTAATAAACCTAAAGAAATCATTATAAGTAAAAATGTTAAGAGGGTACTAAAAAAAGAAATTGGAGATAACATTGAATTAGGCAAAGATGGACAATTTGAATTATATAAAATAGTTGGATTTGATAAAGAACTAGTTGCAGGAAATTCTATAAAAGTAAGGTCATACTGTGATTTTTCTAAATTAGAGGAAGGTGAAAAGTATGATGTTGTCGTAAATTTGAAGGCTAAAAAAGATAAAGTGGATATAGCAGAAAAAATAGCTAAGAAATTAAATGTTAAGGTAAATCCATCTCAACAAGAGGTAAAAAAAATTCCTTGTATGATTTCAAATAATTGGTTACTTAGCCTAGAAGGACAGGGTGTTAATCAATTATTAAATACTAGTCTAACTAAAATGTTGATTATTATAGTGTGTATTATTGTAGTTTGCACAGTTGCAGTTATATATAATTCCTTTAATATATCGGTGGCTGAGAGAATTAATCAGTTTGGGATTTTAAGAAGTATAGGTGCAACACCAAGAAAAATAAGAAAATTAGTTTTACAAGAAGCATGCTTTATGGGACTAATATCTATTCCATTAGGAATAATAGCTGGATATTTAGGAATTTATATAACTATTTATATATTAAGCAAATCCAAATTTTCTATTTTTGATAATCTTATAAATGTAGGACTATACCCAGAAGTTATATTAATAAGTAGTGCTCTTGGAATAATTACTATTCTATTATCAGTAATAGGACCTGCAAGAACAGCATCTAAAATTTCACCCATAGATGCTATTAGAAACTCTGGAAATATAAAAAAGGAAAAGTATAAAAAGAGAAGGACATTTTTAATAAAAGCTATTTTTAGAGTTGAGGGAGATGTAGCATATAAAAATATTAGAAGAAATAATAAAAGATTTATAATTACTTTATTTTCTTTAATAATTTCACTTGTAATGTTTGATGTATTCACAGCTAGTTCTAAGCAAATTAGAATGGCATACGAACAAACATTACAAACAATGGATTTTGATGCTGGAATTACTTGTATGAATCATAGGAAAAGTATAGATCCTAAGTTTATTGAAGAATTAAAGGGAAGGAAAGAAATCAAGGATGTTTTTACTCCGATTAATTATCAAGAATCTTTAGCCATAGAAAGCAAATTTATAAATCAAGACTTATTTACCAAAGTTAAATTAGATAAAGCAGATGAAGTTAATATAAATAACAATAAATATGTTAACATTTCTCAAATTAATTACTGTTCCTATGATAAAAGTTCATTAGAAGAGGCTAAAAAATATCTTATTGAAGGTAGTGTAGATGAAGAGAAGTTAAATAATGGTGGGGTTTTAATTATAGATACAAATAAACTTCAAAGTAAGGAAAATAATAAAGTTGTAATTAGAACATTAAACTGTAAGGTTGGCGATGAAATTAAAATACCTAAAATGAAAAATATGTTTCGCGGTGATGATAGTAACAAAAATATATCATTATCCATTGGAACCACAGAAATGGATAAAAGAGCTAAAAAGGCTATTAAGGAAAATGATTTTATTAAGGTAAAAGTTGTAGGAATTTTAAGTAAAGATATGTTTAATGGAATTTCAACAAGACCACAAGTAAGTATGGTATTTGGGGATAAGAACTTTAAGGATAATTTTGGACAAGAGCAAAATAAAACAGTAGCACTTAGATATAAAGATGAAAATTCAAGAGAAAAAATACAAGAATATTTAACTAAAAGATGTGAAGAGCAAGAATTAAATTGTATGGATGTATATCTTATATCAAAACAAGTGGAAAGTGTGCAAACGCAGGTAGCTGTATTTATATTTGGATTTATTACTATTATAACATTTATAGGTATAGTCAATATAATAAACACAATAACGATAGGACTTCTATTAAGAAAGAGTGAGTTCGCTACTTTAATGTCTATAGGTATGACTAAGAAGCAATTAGCTAAGATGGTTATGTTAGAAGGAATTCTTCATGGAATTATAGTAAGTATAATTGGAACAGCTATATCTTACGGATTATTTAAGATTATGATGAAGGCACAAAGTCAATATATAGAGGTTTCTACAAATACACCAATAGGTGTATTTGTAATAGGGGCTTTAGGATGTGTATTAATAACACTTATAGCTTCTTTAATACCACTAAAGAAACTTAAAAAGATGAGTATTGTAGAAAATATAAGGGCTAGAGAATAAAAAACAGATTGGATTAATAAGGGGAATCTTTTTAAAGATTCTTCTTATTTTTTAAAAATTTTTTATGTATAGGAAATTTTATATTTACTTTATGGGTAGTATAGTGTAAAATTACACTATACTACAAAAATATACAAAGGAATTAGTGAATATGAATAGAAATGAGTTTATAGAAAAAATTGATTCAAAATTAAAACTTATAAGAAATGAAAAAGAGTTTTCACAGGACAAAATGTCAGAGATATTAGGAATCTCAAAGAAGACTTTAGTTCAGATAGAAAAAGGAAGAGCATCTTTAGGATGGAGTGGAGCAGTAGTAGTTTGTTCTTTATTTAAAGATAGTGAAATTATACAAATGATCTTAGGCGAAGATATAGATGATATTATAAAGTCATTAGCTTTTGGTAAATGTGAAATTAAAGGTAATAAAACAATGGGGGGAAAAGTGTGGTGGAGAGATATAGTAATATCCAATGAATATAAGCTTCAACAAAATGTTGTATCAGGTCATTATAGAATATTGAATAAAGATAATATGAGAATTGTATCCTCATTTGATAAGGGATACATGGAAAATAGATTAAAAGAACTAAGCGAGGTGTAAGAAGTGATTAAAAAAGCTAGTTATGTTATGTTAAATATAATCATGTTTTTTACTGTTATGTTTTCTTTATGGATATACATGTCACATAATCCTTCGGTTTCTTGGTATGAGAATTCGGGAATACAATTTCTAGCATTAATAATAATATCTTTACCACTTTTATTAGTAATATTAGGGGGATTCATGTTATTAAAGATAAAAGGATTTAATATGAAGAAGAATAACTTAATGTTGCCAGTGTACATAATAATAGGAACAATACTTCCAGTAGTAATAGATGGGTCATTAAATGATATTACTATAGGTATAGGGACAATATGTTGTGTTATATCCCTTGTTAAAATTATAATAGATATGTTTCAAAACTTTAGGTTAGAACAAAATTAAATTTAAATAACAAAAGGTGAATAATAATTTTTGATATTATTCACCTTTTTATTTCAAGAAATATTTAATTATTAATGTTGTAGATAGGATAAAAATAAATTTTATAATGACTATATTTAATTTTTTGTTTTATAAGACTTAACACCAATATATGTAGTCATTATAATTAATGAAAAAATTATTCCTGTAGACTGTCCATTTAGTATCCAAATTCCTTTACCACCATTACAAAATTCACAAAATAAAGTAATGCCTATACCAATTAATGCAGATATAAAGGCTATTGTTGTCTTAGGTTTTTTAGAAAACAGACCAAACATAAGCGGGGCAGTTAGGGAAACGGACATTAATGTATAGAATATAGATAGTGCAGTAATTATATTAGGCAATAAAAGGGCCATTGTTATACCTAATAAACCACCTACTATTGTAACTACTCTACTTAATTTTAATAGTTTTATATCCTCTATCTTAGGGTTTATAAAAGTTTTGTATATATCTTCAGTAAAAGTTGTAGTAAGCATATACAGAACAGCGTCTGCGGTACTTACTTCAGCTGCAAAAATAGCTGCTAGAGCCAATGCAGAAACTGAAAAAGGAAGCATATTTTTCATAACCATAGGTAGTGCTAACTCTGGTTGTTGAAGGTTAGGAAATTTCGCAAATGCACACATGCCAAGTATGGTTGGTAAAAATGCAAATAATATTTGAATCATAGCACACCAAAAAGTAGCTTTTTTTAAGGTTTTTGTATCTTTTGCGCCATATATTTTTCCTATTAATCCTGGAGATATAAAGAAAGAAGGAGTAAGCATTAAAAACCATCCAATTATTTGAGTTATACCAATACCAGAAATACTAAAATATTTATTAGCTTCGGCTGTATTTAAACTTGAACTTATTGTTGAGTATAAACCATTAAAACCATTTACATCTTTTAATGCATAAGGTACTGCTATTATAAAACCTAAAATTATTATTACTAGTTCTAACATATTTACTATAGAAGAAGATAAAAGACCACCAGCAGAAAAATAGCATACAACAACTATAGCACCTATTAAAATTCCTATGTTTTTACTTATACCAGAAGTTATATTTAAAATCCAGGAAATTCCCATAAGTTGACCAGCAAATAATGCTATGGTTCCAATAAGCATCATTATAGATAAAGCAGACTTAAAATATTTTGAATATCTTAAATCTAAATAATCACCCAAAGTATATAAATTGTATTTTTTAGATATGTCCCAAATTTTAGGACCAACCCAAAATGCAAGTACTAATGTTCCAATAGCGGACATAAAAATCCACCAATAAGATGATACACCAGATGAATAAGCAATTCCTGTTATACCAACTGTAGAACCTGCACCTATGTTAGCGGCTATAAGCGTTGAAAAAAGTAATTTTGAATTTAATTTTCGTCCAGCTACAAAAAAATCAGAAGAATTTTTTACATATTTTGTTGTAATAAAACCGGCTACTATTAAAATCAATGAATATAATAATATAAATATTAAATAAGAATTTATCATTTTTAGATATCCTTTCTATTTCAATACAGAGTTCTAATCTTAATATTTATTTCTAGAATATAGTATAACACACCAAAAATGTACCTTAAACTATGAAATATTACAAAAAGCTTCAATATATTTTTAAACATGTAAAGTTGCAATATGTATTATTAGTAAATGGCTTAAAGGCTGTATTTTGATATAATAATAAAGAAGATTAAAAATATTTGCATAGAAAAAATGGTTTTTAATATAAAGGGTGGGGGGAATTTTTAGTGAAAAATATTTTATTGGTGGAAGATGATATGGCACTGGCCATTGGAATGGAATATACTTTAAAACAAGAAAATTTTACTGTATATAGAGCAAGTAATTTAAAAGAGGCACGACAAAAGTTTAAAGAAGAGAAAAATTTAAATTTGATTCTTTTGGATTTAACACTTCCAGATGGAAGTGGATATGATTTTTGTGAACAAGTTAGGAAAGAAAGTTTGCTTCCTATTATTTTTATAACGGCTTGTGACGAGGAAGCTAATGTAGTTTTAGGATTAGACTTAGGTGGAGATGATTATATTACTAAGCCTATTAGAATAAGAGAATTAATTTCTCGCATAAATGCAGTTTTGAGAAGAAAAAGTATGCTAACTGAAAATACAAAATCAAATAATAGTGATAGTCATAATGAGAATAAAATAAATTCAGGAGATATAATAGTTGAGCCTTTAAAGGCTAAGGTATATAAAGGGATGGAGGAGATAATTTTAACTGCTGGTGAATATAAGTTATTGTTAATCTTATTAGAAAATAAAGGGAATGTACTTTCGAGAAATGTTTTAATAGAAAGACTTTGGGATGTAGATGGAAATTTTGTAGATGGTAACACCTTAAATGTTTATATTAAAAGATTACGGGAGAAGATAGAAGTCAATCCTAAAGAATCTAAGTATATTGAAACAGTAAGAGGGATCGGATATAAGTGGGCGGATATATAAAGGGGGATACAGAAAGTGCATTATTTTAAAAATCCAGAGATTAAGAGTATAACTTTTAAGTTTATTATTTTAGGTATAATATTTATGAGTTTATGTGTAGTTACAATTCAAAAAGAAATAAGTAGTTTAAATAAGAATTATATAATTCAAAATACTATAATAGCAGGAAATATCTTATCTGAGCATCCAGAGATGGAAAAAGAAATAGTTAGTGCATTAACTTTAAAGAATATGGATAATTTTAAGTTGGGTGAAAAAATTCTTGATAAATATTCATATGAAAAAGATTTAGATATATATAAAAATCCCGTAATGTATGATTTTTTATATAAAGTATTATGTAAATTCATTTTAGAAATTAGTATATTTTTAATAATAGTATATTTAACGGTATTTGGTGGATTTAAAGGATTTTATAAAAAGGCTGAAAAATTTAGTAAGGCTTCTGAAGATATTATAGAAGGAAAGTTTCAAAACTTTAAAAATGTAAATAAAGAAGGGGATTTGGCTATCTTAACATATCATTTTAACTTAATGGCAAATAGTCAGAGAGATGTTTTATTAAGGTTAAAAAAGGAAAAAATATTTCTTAAAAATATAATTTCCGATATATCACATCAATTGAAAACACCTTTATCCTCACTAATAATGTTTAATGAGATAATGAAAAATCAAAATATACCCAAGGAGGATAGAGATAATTTCTTAAAGTTAAGCGATGAACAGTTAAGAAGAATGGAATGGCTTATTGTAAATTTATTAAAAGTGGGGAGATTAGAAGCGGGAGTAGTTCAGTTTAGAATAATAAATAATCCACTATATATTACAATAAATAAGTCTTTAATAGGGCTAATAGAAAAATCAAAAGAAAAACAACAGAAAATAATTATTAAGGGAAATAAAGATATCTATTTTAAGCATGATGCAGAATGGACTGCTGAAGCATTATCAAACATAATTAAAAATTGCATAGAACATACGAATGTAAATGGTCAAATTTTAATTAGTTATGAGGAAACCCCTATATCTACTAGTATAAAAATAAAAGATAATGGAGAGGGAATTCCAAAAGAAAGGATAGGAAGGATATTTCAGAGATTTTATAAAGGGGAAAATTCTACTAACCCTTGTAGTATAGGTATAGGATTAGCGCTAAGTAAAACCATAATAGAATCTCAAAATGGAAGTATTTCTGTTAAAAGTGAAGAAGGCAAAGGAACAGAATTTAGTATTATATTTTTAAAAACTATTATATAAGTTGTAGAAAATAAAAAGGTTGTCCTGTAATAAGACAACCTTTTTATTGAAAAATGATTAGGCTATTTTAAGTTTTCTCTAATTAGAGGCATAGACATACATCTTGGGCCTCCTCTACCTCTTGATAATTCAGATGAAGGCATAACATGGATTTTTATACCATATTCTTCAAGAATTTTATTGGTTACATAGTTTCTAGAGTAAACAACAACTTCACCTGGAGCTATTGCAAGTGTGTTTGAACCATCGTTCCATTGTTCTCTTGCTGAGATTATTTCATCTCCGCCACCACATCTAATTAATGTAATTTTTCTATCAAGATATTTGCTTAGGATGTTTTCAAGAACGTCAACTTCTTTAGTTACTGCAATTTTTGAACTATCATTTTTGTCCTTAGTTATTGCATAAACATTTAAAGGACCTTCGATTCCTGGATGTACAGTAAATTTATCATAATCAACTTGAGTAAATACTGTATCTAAGTGCATGAATGCTCTACTTACAGGAATTTGGAATGCTAATATAGTTTCAAATGTTGTATCTTCGCTAAGTAATAGTCTCTTAGCCAATTTTTCAACTGATGCAGCATCTGTTCTTTGAGAAATACCTATTGCAAGTATTTTATCACTTAAAATAAGTTCATCTCCACCTTCTAAGGAAGAGTTTTCATCTCTATTGAACCAGAAAGGAACATTTTCATCTTTAAATCTTGGATGATTTTCAAAAATATATTTAGCGAAAATAGTTTCTCTATTTCTTGTTTCAGTTCTCATATGGTTTAATGTGATACCATGTCCAATTGTTGCAAATGGATCTCTTGTGAAATATAAGTTTGGCATTGGATCACAAATAAATGGATAAGAGTCAGCTTGATCAGTTAAAGAATTACTCTTATAATCTTTTAATTCTATTTTTCTAACTCCAGCCATCATTTTATCTATCATAGCTTGATTATCAAAGCTTAAGAAATATTCTGTTAAGTATTGTTTTAGGTTTTCACCTTGAACATTAGCTTCATCTATGAATTGGCTAATAAATTTATCTTTTATGTTTTTGTCAGCTAGTGCTTCAGCAGCTAATTTTTCAAGATATAATACTTCAACACCTTGATCTTGTAAAATCTTAGCAAACGCATCATGTTCTTCTCTAGCTATTTTTAAGAAAGGAATGTCATCAAATAATAATCTTTCTAGAAGATCAGGTGTTAAATTTTCAATTTCTTCGCCTGGTCTATGAAGTAATACAGTTTTTAGTTTTCCTATTTCGGAAGTTACGTTTAAAACGTTATTCTTACTCATTAAAAATCACTCCTTTTACCCATGATATAGTCTTGAATAAAAATCCAAGTCTAATTGTTAAATTATTAATAAGTTAAAATTAATTAATAACCTATAACTTTAATTTATTTTATTTAACAATTAAATTATATCATGCGAACTATAGAGAATCTATTTCAAAAAGCAAAATTTTCAAATTATTTAAAAAATAAGGCGAACTTCACAAATCTTCATTAAATAAATGAATAATTATAAGATTGTATGAAAGCAGTGTATTGGCATAAATGTACTATAAAAGTTAAATTATTGATTAAATAAAAAAGCATATTAATTCAACATAATGATATATTATGCAATATTTTAGAAACAAAATGTTAATAATTTGTTCACAAATAACGTTAAAATATATACAAATAGAATAAAATTTATAGAAAAATAATATAAATTTGTAAAATATATCTTAAAAATAAAGTAAAAAAATAAAGAAAAAAACACTTAAATATGTTTTTTTTCTTTATTTATTAAAATAATACCAATAGATACTAAGATAATAGCGATTAATACTCTAACCCCTTGAAAACTTTCTTTTAAAAATGTATATGATAAAAGTACTCCAAATAAAGGAATCGAGAATTTGTATATGGATATTTTCCCTACACCATTATACTTTAACAATAAAGACCATAAGGAAAATGCCATAGCAGATATAAAGCCCATATATATTAAAAGTATACTCCCTCCAGTGGTAAAGTTTAAAGTCTTAGCACCACCTATGAGAGAGATTAGTATTAAACCTATAGAACCAGTAAATAGCTGATATCCTGATACAACAAAGGGATTAATAGTTTTAGTTAGTTTTTTTGTATAGATACCGGCAAAGGCTCCAAATATACTTGAAAGAACAAGAAAACCTTCACCAGTAAAAGTAAAACCACCTGTTAAATTTCCCTTCTGCATGTTAACAATAATTACACCGGTAAATCCAAGAATTACTCCAAGAAATTTTTGTGAATTTATTTTATCTTCTTTATAGAAAAAGTGAGCTAAGATTACAGTAAAGAATGTACTGGAGGATGAAATTATAGAGCCCTTTACACCTGTTACATTTGAAAGACCTATATAAAATAACATATATTGAATAAAAGTTTGAAGCATTCCTAGAATGCTTACCTGTAATAATTTATCCTTAGTAAGTTTTAAGGAGATTCCTTTTAATTTGCAAAATAAAAAAATCATTATAGATGATATAAAGAAACGATATCCAGCAAAAAGTAGTTTACTATAGGTATCGTTTTTTTCAATTTCAAATAATATATATCCAATTTTTATGGAAGGAAAAGCACTACCCCAAAGAAAACAGGCTATTAAGGCAAATGATATAATTGTATAAGGTTTAGTTAAAAAATTTTGTTTTTTATTCAAGTAAAAATCACCTACTAACAAAAAATATTGAGAATTTTATATGTAAAAATTATTATATGGTTCATATAATTATACACTAAATGATGAATAATAAAAGCAGATAATAAATTAAAAAGTTATATGTTTTTATTATTATAGTTTAAAATTAATACAAGTTGTAATTTAAAAGATTATTTATAGTTTTCTATGTTTATTTATACAAAAAGTTTATGATATTATAAAAGTATTTATATAATAGGATCATAATGATAATCTAGAGAAAAGAGGGGATAAAATGAGGGTAGCGATAATAGGATGGAAGGATTCGGTTAATGCTATTTATGAAGTTGCTAATGAAGTCTATAAAGATATAGAATTTGTACCTGTTGTCATTAATAATACAGATGAAAGTAAAGAAATAGTAGCGGATTATGGAACAAAGGTGGACGGAATAATTTTCACTGGATTAGGATTTGTTAAAATTGTAGCTAATCTAGAAAAACCCAATATACCTTATGTATATATTTTTAGAGATGGAACTAGTATTATGAAATCTTTTTGGACTATGAATGAAGAAGGATTAAGGCCTAAAAAGATAAGTATAGATGTGGTAAACGAAAATTTAGTTAAGGATATTTGTAAAGATTTCGGAATGAGTTTTGATAAAATCTATGTTTATCCATTTGAAATGGATAAAAAGGAAAGAATATATTTAAAAGAACATAAATATTTATGGGACAATGGAAAAATAGATTTAGTAATAACTAGTTACGGATGGATATACAATGAATTAAAAAAGGAAGGTATTCCAGTAGTAAGACTATGTTTAACTAATAATCTGATAAAGGAATCTATAGAAAGGATAATTTATAAGATAAATAATAGAACTATAAAGAAATCACAAATAGCCACTCAAATTGTAAAGATTGATTCAAAAGAAATTACTAATGACAAATATCAGTATGAGTTTTTAAAGAAAAGCTCCATAGTACAAAGTAAATTAATAGAATACATTGCAACAATTCAAGGTATAATTTCTCCAATGAATGTAGATAATTTTAGAATTATAAGTACAAGAGGAGCTATGGAAAACGAAAGTGCACAAAAAGTATTTATTAATATTTTGAATGATTTTAGAAAAGAAAAAATTAGGGTATATAGTGGTGTTGGATTTGGCAATTCTGCCTATGATGCCGATTTTAATTCAAGGATTGCATTAACAAAGGCGGATAATATAGGAGAAAATGTTTATTTTATTGTAGATGATGAAAAAAATATAAGAGGGCCTTTAGGCAAAAAAGAGGATATATCTTACAAAGCTTTAGTTATGGATAAAGAAATAAATAATATATCAAAGAAAACAGGAATAAGTACTAGTTATGTATCTAAAATTTCATGTTTGTTAAAAAACAACAATGTTGAATATGTAGATTCTAAAATGTTAGGTGAACTTTTAGGTATAACAGATAGAAGTGCCCGAAGAATACTAAAAAAACTAGTTGATACAGGATATGGACAATTAGTTACATCTACACAAACAAACACAGTGGGAAGACCAATGAATGTATTTAAGCTTAATATTTAAATTAAATATTAAGCTTTCATGTTCAAAATTAATCGAAAATTATCAAAATTTAAAAAAAAACGACAAAAAGTCTTGAAAAAAAGATTATAAAGTGTTAATTTATAATTAAGGACATATTAAGGAAATAACTTTTATTAAACATGGAGGGGATTATATGGAGTATTTGAAATTAGCAAATAGCCCAATATTATGGATACTTGCAGGAATAGCGGTTGCAGTGGTTATATTTCAAGCCATTGTGTTTTTTACAAAATCTTATAAAACGGGTAAAGAAATTGGTATAACTGATGAGCAAATAAAATCTGCCATTAAAAGTAGTGCAATATCATCAATAGGGCCTTCAATGGTAATACTTGCAGGTATGGTATCTTTAATAGTTACAATGGGTGGACCACTTTCATGGATGAGATTGTCTCTTATTGGCTCGGTAACATATGAACTTATGGCAGCAGGATTTGGTGCAGAAGCAATGGGAGTTAAATTAGGTAGTGCAGCTATGAATAATGTCGTATTTACTAATGCAGTATGGGCAATGACATTGGGATCTTTAGGATGGATCATATTCACATTATTATTTACGCATAAAATGGATAAATTAAATCATGTTTTATCTAATGGTAGAAAGGCATTAGTACCAATTATTTCAGCCGGTGCTATGTTAGGAGCCTTTGCCTATTTTAATTGTGACAAGATATTAAAGTTTGATAATGGTTCAGTAGCTTGCATAGCTGGAATGGCCATTATGATGAGTTTAACTTATTTAGCTAAAAAGAAAAATATAAACTGGCTTAAACAATGGAGTTTATCAATAGCCATGTTTGGTGGAATGTTTATAGGGGTAGTTTTCTAGAAAAAATTAAGGAGATGTGTCACAATGAATACTAAATATTATGATGATATTTTTATACCTGACATAATAAAATGGGGAAGAATTACATTAATTTTAGGACTTATATCAGCTATATTACCAGCATTAGTTTTAACTTTTGTTTTTGGATATAAGCCTCCTATGTCAGCAATAATTACAGGAGCATTAGCACAAATAAGTGTTAGTGGAGCTTTTTACATAGTTGAACCAATATCTTATTTCCCTATACTAGGAATACCTGGAACATATATGGCGTTTTTGTCTGGAAATTTAGTTAATATGAGAATTCCTTGTGCAGTAGTTGCTCAAGAAGCAGCTGATGTTAAAGAAGGTACCAAGGAAGGATCAATAATATCTACAATAGGTATTGCGGTTTCAATAGTTATAAACGTATTATTTTTAAGTATTGCAGTTTTTCTTGGATCTAGTGTTCTTTCGATGTTACCAAAAGCAGTTATAAATGCACTTAACTTAATTTTACCAGCTTTATTTGGGGCGGTTTTTGGCCAATTTGCTATTCAGAGACCTAAATTAGGAGTTGTAGCAATAGTGATTTCCGCAATAATGACAGCATTGTTAAAGTGTGGATATTTAGGATTTTTACCAGGAACTCCGGCTTATGCTGTTATCATAGTTTCAGTATTCGGTACAATATTTGCAGGTAAAAAAATATATGCTAAGGAATTAAATATGGGGGAAGTAGCAAATGAATGTAAATAAAGAGAGACTTTTAAGAAATTTATTAGAAATTATAAAAATTGATAGTGAATCTTTAAATGAAAAAACAATGGTTCAATGGGTTGAGGATTATTTTAAAAAAAGAGGAGTAGAAATATATAAGGATAACTGTGGGAAACAATTTGGTGGAAATGGAAGCAATATTCTAGTCCATATCAAAGGTAAAGTTAAGGGAGAAGCTATTTGTTTTGCAGCACATTTAGATACTGTTGTGCCGGGAAAAAATATTGAACCAGTTATAGAAAAAAATATAATGAAAAGTGCGGGGGATACCATTTTAGCCGGTGATGATAAAGGTGGAATAGCGGCAATCTTAGAAGCTATTGAGTGTATAAAGGAAAATAAAATTCCTCATAGAGATATATATGTATTATTTACTGTATGTGAAGAAATTGGAATGTTAGGTGCCAAGCGTTTTGATGTAAGTAAATTGGAAACTAAAAATGTTGTTATTGTAGATGCGGCAGGACCAGCAGGAATAATTGCTTATGCAGCCCCAGCAAAAGATGATTTAAAGATTAAATTTATAGGAAAAAAGGCTCATGCTGGAATAGAACCAGAAAAAGGTATTAATGCAGTGTATATAGCATCAAAAGCAATTAACAATATGACATTAGGAAGAATAGATGAAATTACAACAGCTAACATAGGGCGTATAGAGGGGGGAGGACCTACTAATGTAGTAACAGATGAAGTTATAGTTACACTAGAGGTTAGATCTCATAGTTTAGAAAAATTAGATGCATTGGTTAACTCTATAAAAGAAGCATGTCACAATTCAGCCAAGGAATTTAGTGGAAGAGTAGAAATAGAAGTTAACAGAGATTACCCGACATTGAGTCTAAATAAGGAATCATTTATATTTAGACATTGTATTGATTCTTATAAGAAAGAGGGAATTGAGCCTAATGCAGTTATAATCGGTGGTGGTAGTGATGCTAATATACTAGCAGGAAAAGGATTTGACTGTGCAATTATTAGTTGTGGAATGGATAAAGTTCATACAGTAGATGAAACATTAAATTTAGATGATGTATATAAAACCGCTGAAGTTTTAAAAAGGATGATACAAGAATAATTATATTATTCAATTTAAGGGGAAGTGTTATAAATGGACATTAAAGAATTAAAACAACGTGTAATAAATGCTATAGATGACAATAAGAAAAAAATAATAGAGATAGGTAGAGAAATTTATGCCAATCCAGAATTAGGGTATCAAGAAATAAATACTACTAAAAAGGTATCTGAAGTATTAAAAAACTTGGGTTGCGATGTAGAAGAAAATATAGCGGTTACAGGATGTAGAGCTAGAATTGGAGAAAGTAATAAACCTAGAATTGCTATTATGGGTGAATTAGATTGTATTCGTTGTTATGACCATAAGGATGCTAAAGATGGTGGAAAAATGCACGGATGTGGTCATAATATTCAAATTGCTGGTCTAATTGGATGTGCTATGGGATTAATATCATCAGGTGCATTAAAAGAATTAGATGCCAATGTAGATTTTATAGCTTCCCCGTCAGAAGAATTCATAGAAATTGAATATAGAGAAAAGTTAAGGGAAAATGGAACAATAGAATTTTTCGGAGGAAAACAAGAACTTATAAAAAGAGGATATTTTGATGATGTTGATATGGCAATGATGTTTCATTCCTTTGATTTAGGTGAAAATAAAGGTCAAATTGGAACTGTTAGCAATGGATTTATTGGTAAGAAGATAAAGTTTATTGGAAAGGCTTCACATGCAGGATCAGCACCTGAAAATGGTATAAATGCTTTAAATGCGGCTATGCTTGCACTTAATAATATACAAGCTCAAAGGGAAACCTTTAAGGAAGAGGATAAAATAAGAGTTCATTACATTATGACTAAAGGTGGGGATGTAGTAAATGTAATACCAGCTGAAGTTGTTATGGAGTTCTATGTTAGAGCAAGAAATGTGGAGGCTATGATTAATGCCAATAAAAAGGTAGATAGAGCTATAAAGGCAGGTGCTATGGCTATGGGCGCTTCAGTTGAAATAATAGATATACCAGGCTATTTTCCTATATTAAATTATAAAGAATTAGATAAAATATTTAAAAATAATTTAGAGGAACTTGGATTTATAGGCAAAATAGTAGAAAAGTGTGATTTTACAGGGTCATTTGACTTCGGTGATTTATCACAAATTATGCCTACACTACATCCTATGATGGGTGGAATAAAAGGAAGTCTTCATAGTAAAGATTATGAAATAGTTGATGAAGATCTAGCCTATATATCATCTGCAAAGGCAATGGCTATGACGGCTATAGATCTTTTATATAATGATAGTGAAAAAGTTAAATACATTTTAGATATTAGTAAACCACCTATGAAGAAAGAAGAATATTTAACTTATATGAGAAATATAAAAAAGGAAGAAATATACAAATTTTAACAAGCGTTATTAAGTATGATAGTTCCTTAAATAAATAGTTTATATAAACCTAAATTGATCAACCCCTAAAAGATCAATAAAAGAAAGATAACACTAAATTTTGGTGCTATCTTTCTTTTATATATATTTGAAATTTTCAGCAAAGGAAATAATAGTTAATATGATATAGTAATATTTAAGGAGGTACGCTTTTTATAATTTTAGTAATACATATCTTATTAAAATAAAAATTAGATAATAAATAAATTTATGGAGGAATATAAATGGATAAAAATCTTCAATGGCTGAATGAACAAAAAATTTTAAGGACTATTGATTCACTAAAGAAAAATAATATGAATGGATATTTAGTAAAAGATAAAGAAGAACTAATAGCTAAAATAGAGGAATTAGTTGAAGAGGGATCAGTAGTTGCTTGTGGTGGATCTATGACTCTTCAAGAAATAGGGGTTATGGAACACTTAAAAAGTGGAAGATATGAATTTTTAGATAGAACTGGACTCAGTGGAGATGAAGTAAAAAAGGTTTATAGAGCCACTTTTTCAGCAGATGCATTTTTTAGTAGTAGTAATGCAATTACAGAAAATGGAGAATTATATAATGTAGATGGCAATGGAAATAGAGTTTCAGCTATGCTTTTTGGTCCAGACAAGGTTATTATTGTTGCCGGTGTAAATAAGATAGTTAAAAATGTGGAAGAAGCAGTAAATAGAAATAGATATATAGCCGCACCTACTAATTCTAAAAGATTAAATATAGATACACCATGTTCAAAATTAGGATATTGTGTGGAGTGTAATAGTCCTAAAAGAATATGCAAAGAGTATACGTTAATAAAAGGTCAAATCGATGAAAATAGAATTCATGTTATATTTTTAAATGAAGAAATAGGATATTAGAACTTTCAAGTTAAATGTAATATGCAGATATGTTTAAGAAATTAATTCAAAATTTTTTGTGTTATAAATATGGAAAAGAGGAATATATGTCTAAAATTGAAGCTGAAAAACAAACCATAAATTTAATGATAAAAATATATTGTAGTAAGCACCATGGAAGAAAAGAAGAACTTTGTGATGAGTGCAGAGAATTAAGAGATTACGCATTTAAAAGGTTGGATTATTGTAAGTTTGGTGAAAACAAGGGTACATGTAAGAATTGTAAAATACATTGTTATAAACCTGATATGAAGATTAAAATTAGGGAAGTTATGAAATTTTCTGGACCAAGATTAATTATATATAGTCCTAAAAAGGCCATAGAACATATTATTTTAGGAATAAGAAATAATAAATAAGCTTTTATAAGCCTCTAGATTTTTAATTAAAAAATTTAGGGGCTGTTATTATGTTAATATGTATTGAAATATTCAATAGATAAAGTTTATTAATAATTAATATATATTGGGAAATATAGCGAATAGGTGATAACATGATAATTTGAAAGAAGTATATGTTAGGGTGATATATATGAAAGTTAATATAAAAAAGCTTACAAAACAATATGATAAGGTTAAGGCTGTAGATAGCCTAAATATAAATATAAATGATGGAGAATTTATATCTATATTAGGACCAAGTGGATGTGGTAAAAGTACCTTATTATATATGCTTACAGGAATTACAGAACCTAGTGGTGGAGAAATTTTCTTTGATGATAAAAAAATAAATGATGTAAGTATTGAAAAAAGAAATATTGGACTAGTTTTCCAGGATTATTCTTTATATCCTCATCTAACAGTTAAAGAAAATTTGAGATTTCCACTAAAAATGAATAAGATTAGCAAAAAAGAATCTGAGGAAAGAGTAAATAAAATAAGTAAAATACTTAAAATAGACAATTTACTTAATAGAAAGCCTAGAGAACTTTCAGGTGGACAGCAACAAAGAGTATCAATAGGTAGGGCTATTATAAAAAATCCAAGTTTACTTTTGATGGATGAACCTTTTTCTAATTTAGACACAGCACTTAGGGTTGAAATGAGGGAGGAACTCAAGCACATACAGAAGGAGTTCAAAATAACTACCTTATTTGTTACTCATGATCAAGAAGAGGCTCTTTCTATATCAGATAGAATAATTTTGATGGACAAGGGACAAGTAGTACAGTATTCAACGGCTAGAGAGTTATATGAATATCCCAATTCAATATATGCAGCAAGCTTTATAGGTAGACCTAAAATAAATATTATATCAAAGAATGAAATCAAATATTTGGACCTTAGTGATATAAGAAATTTTAAAGATTATATAGCAATTGGAATAAGACCAGAAGATGTTAGTATAAGTAATAAAATAGTAAATAAAAATTGTACGGTAATAGGATGCTCTAGGAAAGATAGTATTAATGAATATAACGTTAATATTAAAGCTATAAGGGGAATTGTCAAAAAATTAGTTCTTTTAGGAAAAGATACATATATTAATATAAACATTGAAGGTAGAGAACTTAAAGCAGTAATGACAGGATATTGTAATTTTGAAGATAAACAAGAAGTATATATAAATTTTAATAGAATTTATATGTTTAAGGAATAGTGTTATGAAGAATAAAAAAGCATATTTGTATTTAATTCCTAGTTTATTAATAATTCTTGTTTTTCAAATTTATCCTGTTATAAAAGTTTTTTTTATGAGTTTTTATATTAAATTTGATTATATTAGAGACATAGTTTATAGGAGAGGGTTAGATAACTATAATTATGTTTTAACAGATAGAAATTTTTATTTAGCTTTAAAGAACACTTTTACATATGTTTTAATTTCAGTGCCACTTACCATTTGCCTGGCTTTATTTATAGCTACTTTATTAAACAGTAATGTAAGGTTTAAGCATTTTTTTAAGAGTGTTTATTTCTTACCTTTTGTCACAAGTACAATTGCCATTAGTGTAGGCTGGAGATGGATATTTCATAGTGATCAAGGACTTATAAATATAATTCTTAATTATATGGGAATCAGTTCAAAGGAATTTTTAAAGGACAGTTCTTATACTATGCCACTTTTGGTTTTATTAAATGTATGGAAGGGTTTGGGATACAATGTATTAATAATTCTCGCTGGAATGCAATGTATAGATGAAAGATATTACTATGCCGCAAGAGTAGATGGCGCAAGTAGGTGGAAAACATTTGAACAAATAACATTACCATTGCTGTCTCCTATAATATTATTTTTATCTATAACTTCTATAATTAGGGGATTTAAATTATTTGACTCAATATTTGTTCTCTATGATAAGAGTCCAGGTCCCTTAAATAGTGCCATGACTATAGTTTATTATATATTTGATAAGTTTTATATGAACTGGCAATTTGCGGTAGCGGCTGCTGCATCATTTATATTATTTGTCATAATACTAATATTTACGTTGATACAATTTAAAATTACTAAAAATAGGTTTAGATATTAGAGGAGGAAAGTATATGAATAAAGGAACTATAGAAAAAATTTTAAAATACTTGATTCTTATAATAATAGCCATATTTATACTTACCCCTTTTATATGGATTTTACTTACAGCATTAAAAAGTCCTAAAGAGGTTTTTAGTAATCCACCAGTAATAATGCCCAAAAAGTTTAGATGGGAAAATTTTAAAGAAGTGTGTAGACTAGAAGGGTTTACTAGATATGTACTTAACAGTGTCATTGTAACTGTAGGAATAACTATAGGTGAACTTGTAACTACTATATTGGCGGCCTTTGCCTTTTCACACTTTGAATTCAGAGGTAAAAATTTACTTTTTACATTACTTATTGGAACAATGATGGTTCCAGGAGAGGTACTATTAATACCTAACTTTGTTACATTAAGTAAGCTAGGATGGATTAATACATATAAGGCTTTAATAATTCCGTGGTGCACAAGTATATCAACTATATTTTTCTTAAGACAATATTTTATAGGAATACCAAAACAGTTATATTACGCAGCTAAGGTAGATAATTGTAGCGATTTTAAATATTTAATATATATTATGATTCCTATGGCGAAACCAGCTATAATGACTATGGCTATACTAAAAATAATTAATAGTTGGAACTCTTTCATGTGGCCACTAATAATGACCAACTCTGAGGAAATGAGAACACTACCAATAGTTCTCTCTAAATTTTCTAGTGAAGTTGGTATGGATTATCATATTTTAATGGCGGCATCTCTAATTATAATAATTCCTATGGTTATATTGTTTATAGTATTATCAAAACAAATAATGAATGGGGTTAGTAATTCAGGTATTAAAGGATAAATTAATAAAATACATATTTTAAATGGGGGGAAATTTAAAATGAAAAAAAGATTTATTTCCATGTTGGTGGCTGGGGTGATGACATTATCTTTAGTTGGATGTTCTAGTGCATCAACAAATAAGAAAGAAGAGGCTAAAGAAACTGAAACTAAGACAGTGGAAGCTAAAGGAGATATTCCATCTGAAATCAAAGATAATGTAGAAATTGAATTTTGGCATTCAATGAAAGGGGTTAATCAAAAGGCTATCGAAAAAATAACAAAGGATTTTGAAGCAAAGAATCCTAAGATCAAGGTTAAGTTAGTTAATCAAGGTGGTTATAGAGATTTATTTCAAAAGCTTATGGGAGCTGCAAAAAGTAAGACATTGCCAACTATAACTCAAATATATAACAACAGATTAACTTGGTATATGGATAAAGATCTTGTGGAGAACTTAAAACCTTATGAGAAAAATGAAAAGTTTGGAATGAAAGAAGATGAAATTCAAGATATTCCAGAAATTTTTTATAAAGATGGTACTTTTGAAGATAAACAATATACTCTACCTTTAAACAAGAGTCAAATGGTTATGTACTATAATGAGGATATGCTAAAAGAAAAAGGAGTAGAGGTTCCTAAAACTTGGGCTGAACTCAAAGAAGCTAGTAAAAAGTTAACTGTAGACAAAGATAAGGATGGAAAGCCAGAAGTATATGGTATAGCATTTGAAAACAATATCTCTACTGATATTGGTATATGGGTAAAACAATCTGGCGGATTAGTTATAGACGAGGAAAAAGATAAAATTAATTTTGATACTCCAGAAACAAAAGCAACAGTAGATTTTATAAATGGAATGATAAGTAATAAAACAGCTATATTAGCTGGTGAAGATAAACATTCCAATAATACATTTATTAAGAAAAAGGCAGCTATGTGTGTTGCATCAACTTCAGCATTACCTTATATAAAGAAAGGCTTTGAGGGAAAATGGTTCTTGGCTCCATTACCAGTAGATAAAGAGGATGCTCAATTATATTATGGAACTAATATAGCAATGTTTAATCAAGGAACACCAGAGCAAAAATTAGCAGCATGGCTATATATGAAATATCTTATAAATACTGAAAATACAACTTATTTTTCAATGCAAACAGGTTATATTCCAGTTAGAAAATCTGCTATAGAAAGTGATAAATATAAGGAATTTTTAAAAGAAAATCCAGCAAAGGAAGTACCATTGAAAACTTTAGATAAGGGATGGACAGGTGCTAGAAGTATAGGATGTATTCCAGCGTTAGATGCATTAGGAAAAGAACTTGAACAAGTTTTTGCTGGGAAAAAGAATGTGGATCAAGCATTAAAAGATGCCCAACAAAATGGAGAAAAAGCAATGAAAGAGGCTAGAAGTAATTAGGAGAATATTTATGGATAAAAGCAGAAAGTTATGCGTTGTAGCACATTGTTTTTTAAATGCTAATTCTAAGGTTGAATCATCTTGTCATAAATATAGTTCTGTTTTAAAAAAATTAATTTATGAATTAATAGATAGAGATTATGGAATTATACAATTGCCTTGCCCAGAACTTATGCATTATGGCATGAAAAGATGGGGACATGTAAAAGAACAATTTGATAATCCTTTTTATAGAAAACAATGTAGAAATTTATTAATGCCTATAGTTGATCAAATTATGGAATATATACAAAATGGATATAAAGTAGATTATATTATAGGAGTAAATGGTAGTCCAAGTTGTGGTATTGATGGGACTTGTAAATCTGATAAGTATATAGGAGAATTATCAAAAATTGATGACTTGCAAGAGCTAATTGATTCTGTAACTTATGAAAGAGAATATGGTGTGTATATGGATGAATTGCGTAAATTATTATATGAAAATGGATTACAGATATCTTTCTTAGGAATTTGTGAGAGTGATATCGATAAATATGATTTTGATAAAATATTTAATAGATAAAATTATAAGGGTAGGCTGGTAAAGCTTACCCTTATAATTTTTACAATATAGTTTAAAAATTGAGAATATTGTGATAATATAACAATATTATTATATTTATAAAGGAGAATACAATTATAATGAAAAAAAAGAGAGGGTTTATAAAAACATTTTTATTAGTAATTTTAGTACTATATTCTGGTATTAACTTATATAATTATAAGATAAATTTAAACATATATTCCAAGCCACCTTCAGATAAATGGGGAAAAGGAAAATATATAGATACTTTAAAGCCCAACATTAGTTGTCGAATAATTTCAGAAGATAAAAATTATATATTGGCAATTAATGATAAAGAAACTATAAAAATTTTTAAAATTAATAATTTAGGAGATGTACTTTTAAAGAAAACAATAAAAATAGAAACTGATATTTTAAATGATTTAACTATTATGAAATTAAAAAACAATAAATTTTATCTTCAATGGAATAGTTTGACACTAGATGGAGCTATAGTTAAAAGTGTCTTTCTAGATAAAAATTTTAATGAGATTTCTAAAAGAACAGAAGAAAAGCTTCAATGTTCTTGCAAAATGGATGAAGGTATTATGATTTTTGGATATAAAGATAAGATAGAAGTTAGAGATTTAAATGATAATAAAAAATATTTTATAAAGGCAAATCAGCCTCAATTCTTAAATGGAAAAAAAGGTAAGGGAAATGATTACTTTATCATTTATAGAGATAAAGATTTTAACATAGTTAAAGTAAAATATACTAAAGGAAAGATCTCGGAACCAGTGAATGTATTTAAACTTATAGAAAGAACTAAGAGAACAACAGAAGCTATGGATATTGTTGTAAATGATGAAATGGCGTATCTTATACTACAAGAAAGTCAATATAAAGAGCCTATAAATAGTTTTGGAAGCTTTAATCTATATACTAATAAAAGTAATGAATTTAAAGAAATTAAATTAGATGGTATTATCCAACTTAGCAATATAGTATCTTATAAACAAGAGGATAATAAGATTTGGTTTTTAGGTAATGGTAATAGAATTACAGATTTTAACGGAGCCTACGATGATATAGTTGAGTTTTATATAGATGGAAACAAAGCTGTTTTTACCAATGCTGTATCAAAATTTAAAAGTATAGAAAATTTCCAAAATGGATTAAATGATATAGTTGTGTATGGTGAATATAATGCTGAGAAAGATGAATATGATTTAAAATTTACATCTTGTGATAAAGAATTCAAGAACAAAAATAATCAGATTAAAGCAAGAGAAAGAAAAGATGCATTTTTGGCTACACTTGAGGCCGATGCTTATGGTACATGTATGATTTTGATATTAGGAGCTAAATGGTTATTATCATCATTAGTAGTTGTAAGTTGTTTTAGCATTATTCAACATAAGTTTAAAGAAGAAAACCTTATAAAAATTTTCTTAGGGTTAATAGGATCTATTATTATATTTAAGATTATAAATATCCACAGTGTTGTTTATAGTAAGAATTGGTTAAAAATGCCTTGGCCATTAAATAACATAGTCATTGGGATATTAATGTGCATTTTTATAAGTTTCATAATTTATGGATTTTCATATGTATCATATAAAAGATATAAGGAGAGGTCCTTTATAAGTTCTATTTCACCATATTTAGTTGTTGATATGATTTTAACATTTACCTTATATGTTCAGTATATATTATAATTATGATAAAAATCCAATAATATAATTTATCAAATAATATTTAAGAATATGTAAAAGAAAGACGTACTAAATACTAATAATAATGAATATATTCGATATATTATAGTAATAAACCTTTTATTATAAAATTTTAATAAAAGAGATATAAGATTATTAACAAAGATAAATAACAAAGAAACAATCAAAAAGTTGAAATTTTTTGAAAATTCCGATAAAATAATTTAGAGGGAGGAAAACTTTTGATTATATATAAATAATTAGAAGGAGATTAAAGGATATGAAAAAAAAGTTAACTTTTTGGTTGAAGTTTCTGGCTGTTGTTATAGCTATGTATTTATGTGTGAATGCATATAACTATAAAACAAATCTTAAGTATTATAGCAAACCACCTTCAGATAAATGGGCAAAAGGAAAATATATAGATACAGTTAATCCATCGATTAATTCAAAAATAATTTCAGATGGTAAAAATTATATAGTAACGATTAATGATAAGGAAAATATAAAAATTTATAAAACAAATAAAATGGGAGAAGTACTAAAAAAGAAAAGTATAAAGTGTGAAACAGATATTTTAAATGATTTATTTATTAGTAAAATAAATGATAGAAAATATTATCTGCAATGGAGCTGTACAACATTGGATGGTGCTACAATAAAAAATGTATTTTTAGATGAAAATTTCAATGAGATTTCTAAAAGACAAGAAGAAAACGTTCAAGAATCATTTAAATTAGATGAGGGACTTGTAGTCTTTGGATTTAAAGATAGATTAGAGGTTAAAGATTTAAATAAGAATAAATCCTATTCAATCAAGGGGGATAAGCCTAGGTTTATATCTGGTATAAAATCAAAAAATAAGGATTATTTTATTACTTATAGAAATAAGAATTTTGAAATGATTAAATTAAAATTTAAGGATGGAAAGTTCATACAAAATGAAAAATTAGGTCATATAATTGAAGTAGGGATGGAAAGCACATTAGATATTAAATTAGTATCTAACTTAAAAGAAAATTATTTTATTGTTCAAACAATGGCAAAGGGTGAGCCTAATAATATTTTTATAAAAGTAGATTTAGACTCCAATAAAATGGGGGATTCTAAAGGATTACGATTAAATGAAGTAATGGAACTCAATGATATAGAATTTTATAAGGTAGAAAATGATAAGATTTATTTTTTAGCCAATTCAAATAGAATGACATTATTAGATGGAGTTTGTAATGACATAATAGAATTTTATATAAGAGATGGTAAACCTGTTTTTGATAGTATTTTAAGTAAAACAAAGAATACAAAAATATTTCATTATGGGTTAGATGATATAGTTACTTATGCAACTCTTAATACTGATAATGAAAAATATGAATTAAACTTTACTTCTAGCGATATTAGTTTCAAAGTAAAGAATAATGGCATTAGAGATAGTGAAATACAATATGCCATTACTAAAGTTATAGAAGCTGATTTTTATGGTTCTTGTTGTTTATTAGTATCTGCCTTTAAATGGTTAATTCCAGTATTTGTAGTAATCTGTTTTTTTACTGCATTTCAAGAAAAAATAAAGGAAAAGTATCGTAAAAAAGCATTTTTAATACTAATTTTAATAAGTATTATTTTTAAGTTAATTAATAATTATTCAGTTATCTATTCAAGAACGTGGATATATATTCCTAAACCTATAAACAATCCATTGATAGGGTCCATAGTAGCTATTTTTAGTAGTATCATAATTTACTCATTTGCATATATAGAGTATAAAAAGGATACAGAAAAGTTGTTCATTGGGGCAATGGCTCCATTTGCTATGGCTGATATGATTATAACTTCTACTTTGTATGTTCAGTATATTATATGAAAATGGTTTACAAATTTCTTTCTTAGGAATTTGTGAAGGTGATATAGATAAATATGATTTTGATAAAATATTTAATAAATAAAATTATAAGGGTAGGCTGATAAGGCTTACCCTTATAATTTGTATACGTTTTATAGAACGTATATTTTTGAAGTTAAAAACTATTTAATAATACTACAAATGTTAATAATAAATATAAACTTTTAAAAGTTCTTATCCAAAGAATATATAATTAAATTTTACAATGTTAAGTTAAATATTTGAAATTTTCTGAATATTATGTTAAAGTTGTTTTATAAAGGGGTTGCAATGATTATTAAGACAAAATAATTTGAAGATAATAAAGATGAAAAAAAGAAAATGATTTTTTAAAAAGTTTTCTATGATATCATCAGGTAAATAATATAAGAAAAACAACCCCTTTATTAGTATTTAATAAGGAGATTACATTGTGAAAGAAAAGTTGATTTTTTTATGTAAATTTTTATCTGTAGTTATAATTATGTACTTATGTATCAATATATATAACTATAAAACAAATCTTAAATACTATAATAAACCACCTTCAGATAAATGGGCAAAAGGAAAATATATAGATACGGTTGTTAATCCATCGGTTAATTCAAAAATAATTTCAGATGATAAAGATTATATAGTAACAATTAATGATAAGGAAAATATAAGAATTTATAAAATAGATAAAATGGGAGAAGTACTAAAAAAGAAAAGTATAAAAGTTGAAACGGATGTTTTAAATGATTTATTTATTAGTAAAATAAATAATAAAAAATATTATTTGCAATGGAATATCATAACACTAGATGGAGCTATAGTAAGAAGTGTATTCTTAGATGAAAATTTTAACGAGATTTCTAAAAGACACGAAGAAAAAGTTGAAGAGTCATTTAAGGTAGATGAAGGAATTATAGTTTTAGCATTTAAAGATAAAGTGGAAATTAGAGACTTAAATAAAAATAAAAATTGTTCAATTATAGCAAAGAAACCTAGATTTATTTCAGGAATAAGATCAAAAAATAATGAGTATTTTATTACCTATAGAGCTAATGACTTTAATATGATCAAATTAAAATATAAAGATGGAGAAATAATTGATGATAGTAAGTTGTGTAAAATATTTGAAATGACAGGACAAATTACTAAGGATATTAGATTAGTATCTAATTTAAAAGAAAGTTATTTTATTATTCAAACTAAGAGAAAAGGTGAATATAAAAATTACCTTATGAAGGTAGATTTACATTCAAATAAAACTGAAATAACTAAGAAATTAGAATTAAATGAGGTAGAGGATCTTAACGATATAGAATTTTATAAAGTAGAAGATGATAAGATTTATTTTTTAGCTAATTCACATCAGATCATGTTATTAGAGGGATTTTGTAATGATATAATAGAATTTTATATAAAAGATAGTAAACCCGTTTTTAGTAGTATCTTAACAAAGACAAAATATGAAAAGTTATTTCATTATGGTATAGATGATATAGCTACTTATGGGATTTTTAATACTGATAAAGATAATTATGATCTAAATTTTACTTCTAGTAATAATCACTTTAAGAAAAATAACAATGGACTAAAAGAAAGTGAAAGGCAAGATGCTATTAATAGGGTTATAGAATCTGATATTTATGGTATTTGTTCTCTACTGGGAGCTGAAGTAAAATGGTTACTTCCTCTATTAGTAGTAGTTTGTCTTTTTACTATGTTTCAAGAAAAAATAAAAGAAGGATATCGTAAGAAGGTATTTTTAGGATTACTTTTAACGAGTATTGTATTTAAATTAATTAACAATTATTCATCAATATATTCAAAGGCATGGATATATGTTCCTAAACCTATAAACAATCCATTAATAGGATTTATAGTAGCTATTTTTAGTAGTATCATAATTTATTCATTTGCATATGAAGCCTATAAAAAAGATACAGAAAAATTGTTCATTGGAGCAATGGCTCCATTTGTTGTTATTGATATGATTCTAACTTGCACATTATATGTTCAGTATATTATATAATTTAATGAAAAGACAAAAATTGATATAAGAAAAAAAGTAAAAATATAATTTTTATAAGAGTAAAGATAAGGTATATTTACTTAATAAAAATTATATTTTTACTATTCTAATGTAAGGTTATACTAACTATTCTTGTTTAATTCTTTCAATATCCCAGATAAACAATTGTTCAGCATTGTTGAGTGAACTAAATAAACTTTTTTTAAATCCAGGAATATCTTGATTTAGTTTATAAATAAGATTTTTCATATCTTCTCTTTTTGTATATCCATCGGCTGGGCAAGGATTTTTTATAATAGGGAAATTGTAATTTTTAACAAGATTTTTAATTTCATGTTCTTCTATGTATACCATTGGCCTTATTAATTTTAATTTATTTTGCTTCATATAACTTTTTGGAGAAAAACAGTTTATTCTTCCTTCATAGCATAATGATAGCATTAAAGTTTCAAGTGCATCATCTTTATGGTGACCTAGAGCCACTTTTGTACATCCTAGTTTTTCGGCCATGTCATTTAAAGCACCTCTTCGAAGGTTTGCACATAAGGAGCAAGGATTCTTTTCCTTTTTTACATCAAAAACTATTTCCTTTATACGAGTTTTAACTTCATAAAAGGGAATATTTATATCTTTACATAGCTTATTTAAAGAAGAAAAGTCTATGCCAGTGCCAGGATTTACTGTTATAGCTACTAGTTCAAATTTTTCGGGAGAAAATTTTTGATAATTTTTCAATAAATGTAGAAGAGTTAAACTATCTTTTCCACCAGACAAGCCAACAGCTATTTTATCTCCATCTTCTATTAAGTTAAAATCGTTAATTGCTTTTCTAGTTTTGCCAAGTAATTTTTGAAATTTCATAATGTTAACCATCCTATAAGAATAATGATAATGTGATATAAATAATATAATAGCAGATTTTGATTACGAAAAGAATATAGAAATATATTGTACAGAAGATAAAACAACAATATTCTAGTAATATAATTTACATACTAAAATATTGTTGTTTTAATCTAGTAATTATTATTTAAGTTTAAACTTCATCATTACAGGATTATGATCAGAATATTTAAAGTCTAAATTCAAACCCCTAACATCGGTTACATCGATATTATCTGATACCATAAAACCATCTATAATACATACAAAATTATCACCTTTTACATAAGGTTTTCCTGCGTCTCTACAAGTGGGAACTTTACTATCTGCATACCATTTAAAACCTTTAGGGTTAAATTCTTTTGGAACCTCTTTAAGCCAATTAGGCCAAGGATCTTTAGATGTAAACCCATCTAGGTTAATGCCAGGAATTTCATGATTCCAATCACCACCTATAACAACATAGTTACCCTTATTATATTCTTCTTCTAAAAAATTTTTTAGAACTGCTAATTGTTTTTTTCTAATTTTCCCACCTTTATCATAGGCAGAAAGATGCGAGTTCAATATAACTAATTCTTTACCATTTTCTACAGGTAACTTTGAAACGGTAACACATCTATCTAAAAAGAACAATTTTTTAGGCCAAGATTCATCTACTGGTAAGTCAAGTCTTTCAGAAGAAGCTACTTTAAAGTCTGAAAAAGTTGGTTGACCAGCAAGAACCCTTCCATGAGGTTTTAAAAACGGGTATGCAATCCATTTAACATTAAAATTTACACCAAAAGAACTATTATATCCCTTAAATATATTTTTAAAAACATCATATTGATTTACGTGATAGCTTCTAGTGGAATCAATATCTACCTCTTGCAGTAAAATAAAATTAGGATTTTGTTTTTTTATTGCATTTCCAATGCCCGTTATATTTTTTATAACATTTTCTTTACTAGCTGCTCTAGATTCTGTTCCGCCATCCATAAAAAATTGAAAGGCATGATCATATGCGCCGAATCCTACATTAGATGTTACAGCAGTCATTTCAGTATTTGGTTTTACTAATTTATCATTATTACCGTTAGAGCCTTCCACAGTTAGTTTTGTTATTGTATCAGGTTTATAATCAGTAACTTGTAAATATAGTATATAGGCTATTAAGAGTGTTAATAATGCTAAAATAACACTAAAAACAACTAAAAAAATTTTCCTAGTCATATGTTTTTATAAACTCCTTATTAATTATTCTACGTAATTAAAATATTTTATAGTTTTGTAATTATGCTATAATATTAAGTTTTATATATTATTTAAGTTTGAATTTCAATTTTACAGGATTATGATCTGAGTGAACGAAATCTAAATTAATTCCGTGAATAGAGGTTACCTCTATATTATCTGATACTAAAAATCCATCTACTATGCATTTGAAGTTTTCTCCAACCCTATAAGGTTTTGCTACAGTTCTACAGGAAGGAGTATCTTTATCAAAAAACCATTTAAAACCCTTTGGGTTAAAATTATTTGGCATTTTTTGAAGCCATTTTGGCCATTTTTCTTTACTTTTAAATATAAATGGATTAGTATTAGGCATTTGATGATTCCAGTCACTTCCTATGATTATGTAATTACCTTTTGAATATTCACTTTCTAAATATCCTTGAACAAATTTTAATTGTTTTTTTCTTATTATGCCACCTCTATCAAAGGCAGATAAATGAGAGTTTATTATGACTAATTCTTTTTTATTTTCTATAGGAATTCGTGTTACAAGAGCACAACGCTTTAGGGAAAATAGTCTGTAAGGCCAGGTCTTATTAATAGGAAGAGATACTCTTTCACTAAGTTTAATTTTTAAATGTGAAAATGTACCTTGTCCTGCTAAAATTTTGCCTTGAGGCTTTCTAAAAGGGTATGCTATCCATTTAACATTAAAGTTTATACCAAAAGAAGTAGCATAATTTTTAAATATATTCTTATAAATTTTGTACTGATTTACTCTATAACTTCTGGTTGAATTTAAATCTATTTCTTGAAACAGTGCAAAAGTCGGATTCTCTTTAAGAAGCAAATTTCCGAGAGAAGTTACATTATTTATAACACGATCTTTACTGATAGCACGTGAAAGCTTTCCACCATCCATAAAAAAACTAAAGTCTTTATCATGTGCTCCAAAACCTATGTTAGATGTTATTATAGTCATTTCTTTATTTACTTGCCCTACTTCATCTTGGTTATTTTCAATATTTTCATCAGAAATTAGTTTTGGATTATATTCTGTAAAGGTTAAAAATAATATATATGTTATTAAAATTGTAAAAAATACGTATAAACAAAATTCTAAAATCACTTTTTCACCCCCATAACGATTCAAAAATTAATTGTGCAAATTTATAATAACATACTATGAAAATAATTATTAATAAATTTAAATTCACAAAGATTTTATTTTTACATTCATTTTTTCAATAGTAATCAAGTCAACTATAATAAAAATCTATAAACATTGATGAATATAAGAAAAATGTAGTATATTTAGGTCGTCAATTGATTATTAGTAAGTAATAATAAAATTTTATTAGAAAATAACGAGAAATTTCATATAAAAGGGGGAAATACAATGAAATGTAAAAGATTAGGGGCTATAATATTAGCAGCTACTTTAACTATGGGTACATTTGTAGGCTGTCAAAGTAAAGCAGCCGATAGTGCGGCTAAAGCAAACACTGAAGGAAAGGTCAAGGATAAAATTGTGTATTCAATTAACACTCCACCAACAGGGGTATTTAATCCATTATTATCAGACACAAGATATGATGGAAATGTCAATGGCATAATCTATACTTCATTATTAGATGTTGATAATGATGGAAACTTAGTGCCATCTTTAGCAGAAAGTTATAAGGTTTCAGATGATCAAAAAACTATAACATTTAAAATAAATAAAAATGCAAAATGGCATGATGATAAACCTGTTACAACTGAGGATGTAGTTTTTACTATAGAATCTTTAGCAAATCCTAAATACACTGGTAGTTATGCAGGCAACATTTCTGATATAAAAGGTGTGGATGCATATAACAAAGGAAAAGCTAAAACTATAGAAGGGATAAAAGTTGTAGATGAAAATACAATAGAAATTCAACTTGAAAAGGCATATGCACCGGCTATTGTTAATATTGCAGGAGTTAATATTATACCAAAACATGTCTGGTCTAAGGTACCAGTAGAGAATTGGGAAAAAGCTACTGATTTATTAAGAAAACCAATAGGGTCAGGGGCATATAAATTAAGTAAATTTGAGCCGGGTCAATATGTTGAATTTGAAGCTTATGATAAATACTTTGGTGAAAAAGCTAAAACTAAAAAATTTATATTAAAAGTTACTAATCCAGACACATTACAAGCTGAGTTGAAAAATGGTAATGTGGATATAGCTAATATAAAAGATATGAAAAATAATGAAGTAGAAAATGTAAAAAAACAAGGCTTTGATGTTGCAACTTACCCAGATTTTATGTTCCAATACATGGGCTTTAATTTAAGAAAATCAACATTTAAAGATAAAAAAGTAAGACAAGCATTTATGTATGCTCTAGATAGAAAATCAATGGTTGATAAATTATTAGAGGGAAGAGGTGAAGAAATAAATACAGCATTACTTCCTTCAGGATGGGCATATCCAGAAAGCGGATTAAACGAATATAAATTTGATGTAGAAAAGGCTAAAGGATTATTAAAAGAAGCTGGATGGGAAGATAAAAATAAAGATGGAGTTTTAGAAAACGCTAAGGGAGAAAAATTCCAAGCAGAATTAAAATATCCAACAGGATTAAAAGCAAGAGAACAAACAGCATTAATAATCAAAGAAAGTCTTAAAAAAGTAGGAGTGGATGTTAAATTAACTTCTATGGAATTTCCTACATTAATGGAGCAAGTAGTTGCAAATCACGAATTTGATTTATACTTAATGGGTAATACATTATCTTCAGATCCAGATCCAAAACCTTTCTGGTATTCTGAGGCTGCTTCAGATAAAAAAGGTGAAGAAGGATGGAATATTGTAGGTTATAGAAATAAAGAAGTAGACAAACTTTTAGATGAAGGTATTTCTACTATAGATAGAAATAAACGTAAAAAGACATACGAGCAATTTGGAAAAATAATTAATGAAGATGTACCAGAAGCATTTTTATATGTTCAAAATAATGACGTAGCATATAATAAAAAATTAAAGAACTTTAAGCCTTCTACATTCTCTGAATTTAGAGACATAGAAAAATGGTATATAGGGGAATAATAAAAAAATAATTTGAGAGGGTCTAGTACCTTCTCAAATTATTTTTTAGCATTTTTTTAAGCATATATTAAAATTTTTTAAGGAGGATAAAGCATTTAAATGCTTTTTAGGTTATGAGGGACTATATATTTAAAAGAATTATAACGTCAATTGTTATGCTAATAGGAGTGTCTATAATTATATTCACCTTAGTTCAATTGCAGCCAGGGAATCCTTATTCTACCATGATTAGTCCAACTGTTAGTCAAGATACTGTACATAAAATGTTAAAAGATATAGGGTATTATGATCCCATTTGGATAAAGTATATAAAATGGCTAGGAAGGGTGTTACATGGTGATTTTGGGTATTCCATACAATACAAATTACCAGTGTTAACTGTGATTAATTCAAGAATATGGAACACTTTTTTGCTTTCTATTGTTTCGTTTATAATAAGTTCATCAATAGCTATATTATTGGGAGTAATAGCAGCATCAAAGCAGAATTCTATTTTTGACAATATTACTACTGTAGTTTCTTTTATTGGATTATCAATTCCAACTTTCTTTTTTGGTTTATTACTTGTAAAATGGCTTTCTTTTGATGTTAATTTATTACCTACGTCAGGAATGAGTACCTTGGGGGAAGATTATACAGGAATCAAGGCAATTATAGATGTTGTAAGACATATGGTTATGCCAGTTATAGTACTTTCTATAACACAAGTTGCATCTCTCATGAGATACACGAGATCCTCTATGATAGATGTTTTAAGTCAAGAGTATATAAGAACTGCTAGAGCAAAGGGGCTTAATAAAAAGCTAACCATATGGAAACATGGTTTTAGAAATTCACTTATTTCAATAGTGACTATATTATGTATGCAATTACCATCTTTATTTTCTGGGGCACTAATTACAGAAACTATATTTATATGGCCAGGTATAGGTAGGTTAAACTATGAAGCAGTTGTAAATAGAGACTATCCACTTATTATGGGGATAACAATGATGCTTGCAATTTTAATAGTGTTTTCTAATTTGTTAGCAGATATGCTTTACGCTGTAATAGATCCAAGAATAAAGATTAATAAATAGTTTTTATGGGAGTGAAAATTAGGTGTTGAATAAAATAAATAAAGATAAATTTAAAAAAAATAAGTTAGCTATATTAGGGTTTATTATAATTGTAATGCTAGTTTTATTATCTGTTTTTGCACCAATCATAACCAAGTATGATCCTAACTTGCCAGATTTATATAACATGAATAGTGCACCAAGTAGCACCCATATTTTAGGTACTGATGAAGTGGGAAGAGATGTATTTTCAAGATTATTATATGGGGGAAGGGTATCTATTTTAGTAGGTATATCTGCAATGTTAGTGCAATTGGTTTTGGGTGTATTTTTAGGTACCATATCCGGATATTATGGTGGTATAGTAGATAAAATTATTATGAGAATTATAGATATAATGATGTGTTTTCCCTTCTTTGTAATAGCTATTACAATAGCAGCTATAGTAGGCCCTAATATATGGAATTTAATAGCTATAATAGGGTTACTGTCTTGGCCAGGAATAGCTAGAATTGTTAGAGCAGAAATATTGTCATTAAAAGAAGTAGATTTTATAATGGCGGCAAAAGCTATGGGTTTAAATTCAAGAGAAATAATAGTACGTCAATTAATACCTAATAGTATTTCTCCAATAGTTGTGGCAGCTACGTTATCTATTGCAGATGACATACTTACAGAGGCATCATTAAGCTTTTTAGGAATGGGAGTTAGACCACCACAACCAAGCTGGGGAAATATGTTATCATCAGCACAAAATATTACAACATTACAAAGTCAATGGTGGCTATGGATTCCAGCGGGTATCTTAGTAATTTTAATAGTTATATCTATAAACCTAGTTGGAGATGGATTAAGAGATATATTAGATCCTAAGAATAAAAGGTAATGGGGGAAAGGTAAATATGAGTTTGTTAGAGGTTAAGAATTTAAAGACTGTTTTTAATACTCCATATGGAAAGGTTAAGGCAGTTAATGATGTCAGCTTTTCTATAAATGAAGGAGAAGTAGTTGGTATAGTAGGGGAATCAGGAAGTGGAAAAAGTGTAACTTCCTTATCTATAATGAACTTAATATCAAAACCTAATGGAATTATAGAAAATGGACAAATTATCTTTGAAGGAATGGATTTACTTAAGTTATCAGATAAAGAGATGTGTAAAGTAAGAGGAAATAATATATCCATGGTATTTCAAGAACCTATGACATCTTTAAATCCTGTATTTACTATAGAAAATCAAATTGGAGAGGTACTTAAACTACATAAAAATTGTAATAAACAAGACATACATGAAAGAGTTATAAAAGTTTTAAAGGATCTAAAAATACCTAATCCCCAAGAGGTTATGAAAAAGTATCCTTTTGAATTAAGTGGAGGAATGAGACAAAGAATAGTTATAGCCATGGCAATTGTATGTACACCTAAAATAATAATAGCAGATGAACCTACTACTGCATTAGATGTTACTACACAAGATGAAATATTATGTTTATTAAAAAATATAACGGAAAGCATTAATAGTTCAGTTATGCTTATAACTCATGATTTAGGGGTTATAGCAGAAATGGCTACAAAAGTTATAGTAATGTATAGAGGTAAAATAGTTGAACAATGTGATGTAGTAGAGTTCTTTGATAATGCGAAACATCCATATTCACAAGGGTTAATAAATTCCATGCCAAACAATTTCACTAAGAATGGGAGATTCCATTGTATAAAAGGTAACGTTCCTTCAATGCATGAAGAAATAAAAGGATGTGCATTTTGTGAAAGATGTTATAGAGCAATGAAAATATGCAAAGAAAAGGAACCGCCAATTAAAAAAATTAGACAAGGGCATACAGTAAGTTGTTGGTTGGAACAGGAGGTGTAAATATGGGTATAAATAATGAGGTGTTATTAGAAGTTAATAACTTAAAAAAACACTTTTTAGTTAGAAAACACATATTTTCTAAAGAAAAGTCATATGCAAAATCAGTAGATGGAGTTTCTTTTACCATTAATAAAGGAAAGATACTAGGGCTTGTTGGGGAATCTGGGTGTGGAAAATCTACTACAGGAAAGACCTTGTTAAATCTAATAGAACCGACAGCTGGTAGTGTGAAATTTGAAAACGAAGTTATTTTTGATATAGAAAATAAAATATACATAGATAAAAAAAGGATGACGTTGTTAAGAAAAGATATGCAAATAATATTTCAAGATCCATATGCTAGCTTAAATCCTAGGATGAATGTAGAAAATATAATCTGTGAGGGAATGAAAAAACACAAAATTGCAAGTGGAAAAGAACTTCAAGAAAAATGCAAAGAAATTTTAGGTATGTGTGGTATGGATAAATACTCCTTAAGTAAATATCCTAGTGAATTTAGTGGAGGACAAAGACAGAGAATAGGAATAGCTAGATCACTTTCAGTAAATCCAAAATTTATAGTCTGCGATGAACCTACAGCTGCACTAGATGTATCTATTCAATCACAGATTTTAAATCTAATGCTAGACTTAAAGGATAAATTTAATCTTACATATCTTTTTATATCTCATAATTTAAGTGTAGTTCGATATTTTTGTGAGGATATATGTGTTATGTATCTTGGGGTTATAGTAGAAAAGGCTGCGGCGGAAGAATTATATAAAAATCCATTACATCCATATACAAAGGCGCTTATATCATCCGTTCCTAAGACACATCCACTGGATAAAAGAGAAAGAGTACAGTTAAAGGGAAGTATACCAGGTGCAAGTAATATTCCAATAGGATGTAGATTTCATACTAGGTGTCCGTATGCTAAAGATATTTGTAAAAATGAAATTCCTAAATATAAAGAAGTTGGAAGTAATCACTTTGTTGCATGCCATCTAATATAAAAATAAACAAAGTTTATTGATATATTTCCCGTAAAGAATATAATTAATATAGTAAAATATACATGATTTGTGGGAGGTTAGTATGTTCAAAGAGGCTACAAAAATATTGATATATACGTTATTTTTCGGTGGAGCTTTTACCTTAATCGGATTGGGGTTTAGAACTCAAAATAAAAAAGGAATGAGCGAATGGTATGTTTCTAGAGGTTATGACAAATTAAGTAAGTTATATGAGAAGACATATTTAATCATGGGTATATGTGTTCTTATTATTGGATTAATAGGATTTTTAGTTAAATCCTATATGAACATATTTATGGGAATTCAATCAATAATAATATTAGGTGGAGTTGTTTATACATTAATTGCTAAAAGAAAAATACTTAAAAAACATAAAAAAATAGATTAGTAAAAGTGGGCCATATGGCCCACTTCTATTATGTAAAAAAATTTAAAAATAAGTAGTTTTAATAAAACTTTTGAGAGTTTAGGAAGTTTTCATGACTATTGGAAAATTTTGAAGTATAATATTGTTTAATAGAATATGGTAAAGTAGGTGAGGATATGCAAGAAAAAGAATTATTAAGAAAGTTGTGTACATCTCATGGACCAAGTGGAAGAGAGCATTGGATTTATCCTATAATCAAGGACGCTTTCGAACCATTTTGTGATGAGGTTAGACAAGGGAATTTAAATAATGCATATGCCATTAAAAAGGGAAATGGTAAAGCTAGTATAATGCTTATGGCACACGCAGATGAAGTTTTTATGCAAGTAGATAAAATTTGTGAAAATGGTTTTGTTAAATTTACTACACTTGGAATTGATGTTAAAACATTAGTGTCACAAGAAGTTCTTATTCATGGAAAAGAAAAGATTAATGGTGTCATTGGAATTAAGCCTCCTCATTTAATGAAAGAGGAAGAGAGAAATGTTGCTGTAAAGGTAGAAAATCTTGCGATTGATACTGGAAGAAGAAAAGAAGATCTACAAAAACTTATTAAGGTAGGAGATTTTATAACCTTAAAAAGAGATTTATATGAACTTTTAAATAACAATGTAGTTTGTAAGGCGACAGATGATAGGGCTAGTATAGTTTCTATGTGGAGTTGTGCTAAGGAACTTCAAAATATTAATCATGATTTAGATGTTTATTTTGTATCTTCTTGCCAAGAAGAAGTGGGACATAGAGGAGCTAAAATGGCCTCTTATGATTTGAATCCTACTTTAGGAATTGCAATTGATGTAACTTTTGATAGTGGAAGAATGGGAATACCAGATAAGGAAACCTATTTAGGAAAAGGACCTGTTATTTGTGTTGGACCTAACATACATCCTAAGTTTAGAAAGAAATTAACAAGTATTGCAGAGGAATATGGAATTCCTTATCAAATAGAAGTAGAACCAGGCAATACAGGTACAGATGCTTGGGATATTCAAGTAGTTAGAGGGGGTATACCTACCTTATTAATCTCTATACCTCAAAAATATATGCATACTACAGTAGAAATGGTTAATATGGATGACATTAAGAATACTGGTAGAATTATAGCTAAATTTATAGAAAAAATTAAGTCAGAGGATTTGGAGGAGTTATTATGTTTTTAGAAGATTTATGTAATGCTCATGGTCCTGTTGGCTATGAGGGTGAAGTTAGAGATCTTATAAAAAAAGAAATTAAGCCATATGTAGATGAAATAAAAGTTAACGTCATGGGGAATATATTGGTTCATAAAAAGGGAAAAGGACCAAAGGTATTAGTAGATGCACATATGGATGAGGTTGGCTTTATTATAACAGGATATAATGACGATGGAACATTAAAATTTTCACCATTAGGAGGGGTAAATGCTAAGGCTGCACCATGTAAAGTTTTATATATTGGTGAAAATAGACTTGTGGGAGTTATAGGATTGAAACCTATACACCTTCAAAATAAGGCTGAAAGAACAAAAGGATTAACATATAAAGATTATTGTATAGATATAGGGTCAAACTCTAAAGAAGAAACTAAAAAATTAGTTGAATTGGGAGATTACGCAATATTTTCTACAGAGTATGGTGACTTTGGTGAAGGACTTATGAAAGGAAAAGCTTTCGACGATAGAATGGGATGTGCTATTTTAGTAGAGCTTTTAAAAGAAAATTATGATTGTGATTTATATGCTTCTTTTAGTGTTCAAGAAGAAGTAGGAGATAGAGGGGCATTATCATCAGCTTTTGAAGTTGAGCCAGATATTGGCGTAGCTTTAGAGGGAACTATTTGTGCAGATATGCCATCAGTACCAAAACATTTAAGAGCAACTGAAATAGGAAAAGGTCCAGCTATTTCAATGATGGATAAAACAAGTATTTTTGATTATGAACTTACTAATAGTATCATAAAAGTTGCAGAGGAGGAAAGTATTCCTTACCAAAGAAGAAAGGCAACAGCTGGTGGAAATGATGCTGGAGCTATGGTATCTACAAAGGCTGGAGCTAGAGTTGTTACAGTGTCAGTACCTTGCAGGTACATACATTCAGCTATTTCTGTTGCAAGTAAAGATGACTTCAATAATACAGTTAAACTAATGAAAGCTTGGCTTAAGAGTTTGAAATAATTAAAGTGAGAGGAGCTCTGTTAAATATGGATAATTTATTACAAAGACTTGTAGAGTCATTTAAGGTTAGTGGCCATGAAGAAGGCATAAGAGCCATAATAAAAGAAGAACTAAAAAGTATAAATGGGGAAGTTAAAGAAGATAAATTAGGAAATTTAATTTTTAAAATGGGTGATGGGAAAGAAAAACTTATGATTTCTACATCTATGGACGAAGTTGGACTAATGGTAACTTATATAGAAGATAATGGGTTTATTAGAGTTGCTAATATTGGAGATGTAAATTCTTCAAGTATTTTAAATAAAAAAGTTATCTTCAAAAATGGAACTGTAGGCAGAATCGGGTCATCTAAAGAAAAACCAGAGGTAGAAGATGTATTTATAGACCTTGGCTTAAAGTCAAAAGAAGAAGTTATAAAGGTTGTAAAAGAAGGTGATGTTGCTAAAGTTCAAGGGGAAGTATTTAACCTTGGAGAAAATGTTGTTGGAACAGGACTAAGTAATATAGCATGTGTATATTCATTAATAAACCTTATAAAGCATACTAATAAATTTAATAAAGAATGTTATTTTGTATTCTCTTCTCAAGGGAAATTGGGAGGAAGAGGTGGAAGAGCTGCCGTATGTCAAGTTAATCCAGACTATGCCATAGTATTAAGTACGGAAGAAAGTTCAGACTATGTTGGTGGAGAGGAAAAATTAGTTTTAGGAAACGGACCAGCTCTTGTAGTTAAAGATAAAAATTTAATTATAAGCCATGAACTTCAAGAGATCATAGAAAATGCAGCAGAGGAATCTAACATAAAAATTCAACATATGGTAAGTAAGAATGGAACAGAGGGTGGTCCAATTCATAAAGAGCTTGGAGGAATAAGGACAGGTGTTATCTCTATTCCTACTAGATACCAAAACTCTATGTTAGAAATGATATCTGAAAAAGATGCGAAAAATTTACAGGATTTATTGGAAAAGATAATTTAATTAACAATTAATAAAATTTATCATATATTAATATGAAAGTAATTTTTATAGGAATATATGAAATATGAAACTTAGAGCACTTTTTGAGATGTTTATGGCAATAACCTTTGCATTTATTCTAGCTATATTTGATAAAATGGCAAGAATATCTGATTCAATGGAGGGTGATTCAATCGGTGATGATTCCAGGTTAGGTGTTAATTTTAATGTGAATAATAAGATATAAGATAAGTAAATTAGTTAATAAATATATTATATAATAAAATTAATATAAAATGCATAAGGTTAAAAATTCCCCAATATACTTTATTTAGAGTAATTAATTTGGGGGATTTTTTATGTATTTTGATTATGTTATAGTTGGAGCAGGTATTTGTGGTATAACTTTAGCAGAGAGAATTGTAACAGAAATGAAAAATAATGTTTTACTAATAGAAAAAAAGAATTATATTGGTGGTAAGTGTTTTGATTATTACGATGAAAAAGGTAATTTAAAGAGTAAGTATGGATTACATGTATTCTATACAGATTTACAATATGTATGGAATTATGTTAATTGTTTTGCACAGTGGGATACTATGGAACAACATTCAAGTTTATATAAATACATAGGTATACCTATTGGGGGATATACAAAAATGTTTAAAAATATGCTTAATAAAAAAGTTAAGATACTTTTAAATACAAACTATAAAGAAGCTATAAAAGATATTAAATATAATAAACTTATTTATACGGGAGAATTAGATTACTATTTTGATTATAAGTTTAAACCTATAGATTATGATAGCTATACATCTTTTGAGAGATATAAAAATTATTATGAACTTACCAAATATGAAAAAGATGTAACCTTTTTAGGTGGCCTTACAGAATACAAGCATTTTACTATGGATAGGTCTATTGACTGTACACTAAAATTGTTTTACAAAGATATTTTTCCTGTTGACAATAATTGTTTATAGGCTTATGATTAAAAAGTATTAAATAAGTATTAAAAAACTAAATTTCGATTAAAAGAAAAATATAAGCTTTTTAGTGAATGACTAAAAAGTTTTTTTATTTAGGAGGTGATATAAATGGATTCTGGCCATGGCCTGAATAGCATAAGGTTAAACGAGGAACAATTAGAAGAGGAAGACCCCATTTATATCACTAGGGTTACTTCCTTGTAGTTGGAGGGAGAATAAAATATGATAAAAATTTATAAAAGTGTAGAAAATGAGAACAAAGTAGTATCTATAAATGAAATAGAGCAAGGTTGCTGGGTTAATATTGTGGCACCGACAGATGAAGAACTTAATTCAATATCTGAAAAAGCTAATGTACCTCTAGAAATTTTAAAGGCAGCACTAGACGAAGAAGAGACATCAAGAATAGAAGAGGATGATAATGAAAATACATTAGTGATATTAGATATACCTTTTACAAATATGGAGGATAACTCACTAGTTTATGATACATATCCATTAGGGATAGTAAGAACAAATTCAATGATTATAACTGTATGCTTAAAAGAAAGTAAAATTTTAGAAGATTTTGTAACTGGTAAAATAAAGTCTTTCTTTACATATAAACGTTCAAGGTTTGTTCTTCAAATACTTTATAGAATAGCAACTTATTATCTACTTTACCTAAGACAAATAGATAAAAAGAGTGTAATGATTGAAAATAGGCTTCATAAATCTATGAAAAATAAAGAGTTAATTCAGTTACTTTCATTAGAAAAATCTCTAGTATATTTTTCAACATCTTTAAAATCTAATGAAATAACATTAGAAAAATTACTTAAATTAAAATCCTTTATTAAGTATGAAGAGGATGAGGATATATTAGAAGATGTAATAGTAGAAAATAAGCAAGCTATTGAAATGGCTAATATATATAGCAACATATTAAGTGGTACTATGGATGCTTTTGCTTCTGTTATTTCAAATAACTTAAATATAGTAATGAAATTTTTGGCATCTATTACTATAGTAATGTCAATTCCAAACATTTTTTCTGGATTCTTCGGAATGAACGTAGGAGGAATACCTTTTTCTAATAATGTTTATGGTTTCTCTATAGTGGTTGCAATAGTTGCATTAGTATGTCTTTTAGTTACTTACATTTTAAATAAGACAGATATGTTCTAATAATAAATACAATGAGATAAAATAAGTATATGTATATAAAGAGTTAGAATTAACCTATAAATCATAGGTTAATTCTAACTTTTTTTATTTATATTATGCAAGATAATAGGATGAATTATTGTATAAATAGGAATTCACACAAAAATTTGTGTGGAACATTGAGACAGGGATGAATGTTTTATATTGAGTGAACTATAGACTGGAAAAATAGTAGACTATATACGTATAGAAATAAGTAATATAAAGATTTTACGGTCAGTCTATATGATAAAATTTTAATAAATATGACAATATAAATATTAAAATTTAAGGTGGGTTGATTTTATGAATAATATTGGGGAAAATAGAAGAAATGAAGATGAGCTTACAGCAAGGGAAAGAGTTGAGCTATATTTTAAGGGGAAGTCAGTAGATAGGATACCATGTATGCCGTTTTTAGGTGAATCTAGCACACATTTGTTTGGTATAAATCCATGTGATCAAAATAGATCGGCAGAAGTAATGGCGAATATGGAGATATTATCATATAAGGAGTTCGGTCATGATAGTTGTGGAATAGGTACAGGACTTAGGGGGATGGCTGAAGCTATGGGGGCAAAAGTTGATTACTCACATGATAGAGTTCCCTTTTTAAAAGAATCCCTACTTAAAGATTATAAAGATTTAAATAAATTAAAAATTGTTGATCCTCATAAAGATGGTAGACTCCCTATTATTTTAGAAGCATTGCAAATAGCTAACAGGAACATAGGGAAGGAAGTAGAAATAGGGTCTGATATTGCAGGACCATTTAGTATAGCTGCCTTTGTTAGAGGAACAGAAAATTTTTTAAGAGATATCATAAAAAATAAAGAAAATGCTCATAAGTTATTAGAAATAGTAACTGAAAATAACTTGAAATATATTGATACAGTAACTGATATGGGATTTAGTGTTGGAATTTGTGATCCAGTAGCATCTTTAAGTATGATAAGTTTAAAGCAATTTAGAGAATTTGCAAAACCGTATCTAAAAATATGTATAGATAGAATTGCAGAAAAAACAGGTGGAGTTTCATATGTCCATATTTGTGGAAAGACTAAAGCTATATGGAAAGATATTATAGATATGGGGGTTGAAAATTTAAGTATAGATAATTGTGAAAAAATAGAGGATGCTGTTGAAATAGTTGGAGATAAGGCATGTATAATGGGAAATGTAGATCCTGTAGATACCATGAGATTTGGGACTACTGAAGAGGTTTACAATGAAGCTATGTTTTGTATCAGCAAAGGCATAAATAGTAGAAATAAGTATATACTAAGTACAGGGTGTGATATAGCCATGGGTGCGCCAATAGAAAATATTTATGCTCTAATGAATGCTGCCAGAGATTATAGTTCTAAAGATTATAGTTAATGTATAATAAAGCACATTCAGATATGAATTAAGTTATAAGTGTCATACTTGGAGTAAAATTATTAGGTTAATGTTTGCCTAGAAAAGGTAAGATTTATAACTTATAGGTATCTTAAATGAACTTATAAGTTATAAGCTTACTAATAAAGAAGATTTTTTAGTAATAATATGATATATACTGCACCTAGCGTATCATGTAGCGGAAAAAGCTAAAAAAATAAGTAATTCGGATTTATAATCGAATAATTTACATAATTCGACTTTGAACTAAAGGCAAGGCATCTAAAATATGATATCATATTCCTTGTCGCTGCGGTGCAGTGATTCAAACGAAGTTTCCAAGTTGTAAAAAATAACTTGGAAAATTAAAAAAAATGTTGACAAAACATTTCAAGTTTGATAAAATAAAAAACGTCCTCGAAACGAGGAAATGATCTTTGAAAATTAAACAGAGTATGATAAACAACTCGTATTCTTTTGAAATAAAAATTAAATGCTTAGCAAGTAATGCTTAAGTCAGAACA
>NZ_JAUSWN010000017.1:0-71102 GCF_030815255.1 Hathewaya limosa | reverse complement strand
CTATTTTCATTTATATATTGATGGTATAAATAGAACTTTATTACATAAGATTATTGTCAATAGGATTTTAAATCCATTTATTAAACACTAGTGATTTATCATACTTTTCTATAAACTCTAATAGAGCTTCTGTATATATGTCTTGGGATTTAAACTCAGGAAACTTTTTTATAAACTCCTGGAATTTATCTTTTATTCCTGAGTAAATTCTAATAGTTGTAACTTTTACATCACCAGAAAACTTTGCTTTATCTATTTTGAGTTCTGGAACTTCTATAATTTTTTCTTCGCTTTCTATTTTATGAAACCAGTTAATAAGTTTAAAAATATCTTCCTTTGCATTAATGATTTCAAATAAATCATTTTTTATATTATCTTGTAATACAAGTGTATTTTCCTTATTTTCCAAGGGTTCTTTCTGTATTACATTTGTATTATAAGTGTTTTGAGTTTCAGTAGTATTAGTTTTTATATTTAAATTAGGAATTTCTTTTTCTTTACAAAGATTTCTTGCTATAGCTATATTACAAATATATTTATTTTTTTCTTTATTAAATTCATAATTATTCTTTCTAAATCTTAATCTTATGGTTTTCCTTTGTATTTTTAGATCATCTGATATTTTTCTTAGGGACTCCCCTTTTCCTAATCTTTTGTTTACATATTCAATTTGGGAATTTAAATCTAATTTATCAAAATTTCTTCTATCCATACTTATCCCCCTAGAATAAAAATATAATACAAATAAAATACATATGTATTTTATATTATCTTCTATTATAGATATAAATTTCCTTTAAATAACTGTAAAAAGATTTGTATTTTAAGACTTTTTATAAGGTTTTAAATTGATACTTAAAAATTTTATAGATTATAAGCATTAATTATACAGTTAATATATTAGTAGATGATATAATGATACTATACATTAAAAACTGGAGGTTATTATGGAATCTTGTGAAGTGGTATACAAAACATTGAAGAAAATGGGAATTTCCTATGATATTGTTGAACATCCACCGGCAGAGACTACAGAGGATGCAGATAGGTATATTGAAGGTAAGGAAGGTGTACGTACAAAAACACTTTTTTTATCTAATAGAAAGAAGACTGCATATTATTTAGTAATTATGGATGATAAGAAAAGATTAGATATTAAAAAGCTTGAAAAGATCTTAGATGAAAAAAGTATAAGTTTTTGTTCACCTAAAAGGTTAATGGAAAAAATGGGCTTAGTACCTGGAGCTGTATCATTGTTTGGATTAATTAATAATGTGGAGCATGATATAAGAATTTACTTAGATAAGGAAATGCTCTCAGAGAAATTTATTACCTTTCATCCTAATGACAATACAAAGACAATGTTTATTTCCATAGATGATATGTATAAATTTATAAGCTTGTTAGGATATGAATATTCTATTTTAGAATTATAGATTAAAAAAGTTTATCTGTCAAAATGTATGTATTTTATTAAAAAAAAAATAGATAGGTTCTTTCCCTAAGTGAATTATATTGTTTATTAAAGAACAATGTTATTATATATTTACAATAAGCTACGGTTTTAATATTACAAAAATTATGAATGTATACTAAACATAAAGGGGATATACTATGAAAAAAATTCCATGCATTATTCTAGCAACTTTAGTAGCAATATTTTTATTAAGTACATTTGTAGGCTGTAATTCTACATCATCTAAAACATCAAAAGAAGATGAATCTGAGATTTTATATCCTATTTCAGAGGAAAAAAACGGTAAACTTCTATATGGTTATATAAATAAGGAAGGAAAAAAAGTAGTAGATTGTAAATATGATGATGTTTTTAAATCTGTTAATGGTATGTCAATAATAGTACTTAATAATAAATTTTCTTTTATTAATATAAACGGAAAACTTATTACGCCAAATATAGAATTTCAATCAGTCTATAACTTTAGGGAAGGTTTAGCTGCTGTACGTAACAATAATAAATATGGTTTTATAGATAAAACAGGTAAAGTTATATTTGATTATCAATTTGATGATGTTTTTGAAGGTTTTCATGAAGACTTAGCACCAGTTTGCAAGAATAATAAATGGGCCTATATGGATAAACAAGGGAAATTTAAATGTGATTTTACATTTGATTTTGCTGAAAGATTTTCAGATGGAATAGCACCTGTATATAAGAATAAAAAGTGGGCTTTTATTAATAAAGAAATGAAACCTATAACTGCTTTTGAATTTGACCAAGCCTGTGAATCATCTGAGGGATTGGCATCTTTTTGTAAAAATAATAAATGGGGTTTTGTTAATAGTAAAGGAAAATTAATAATTGAACCTAAATTTGATAAAGTTAATGCATTTAAAGAAGGTTTTGCCTTTGCTAAATTAAATAAAAAAACTGGATTTATAAATAAATCTGGAAACTTCGTATGCAGTTTTAAAATGGATGAAAATGCAGTACCTCCACATTTTAAAGATGAATTAGCTGCTATAAAAGTTAATAATAAAATTGGGTATATGGATAAAAAAGGAGAATTTATAATCAAACCCCAATATAAAATAGGATATAATTTTATTAATGATATGGCTATAGCCTCCCCATATAAAAAAACAGAAGGCCTTATAGATAAACAAGGCAATTATGTATTAAAACCTGAGTACTTATATATAGATTATACAGGCAAAGACCTAATATATTGTGTAAAAAAAGAAAATAGTAAAATGCATTCTATGTATTTAAATAAAAAACAAAAAATTGTTTGGGAAAAATTTTATTCAAAAAACACAAATAAATAATGTAAATCTAAACTAATTCTTAAATGTAAAAAACTAGTAATAAATTTATTACTAGTTTTTGTTTTAAAATTTTTATAAGTCTTATTTTTTATATTATTAAAGTTAAATAGCCCATTATTTTTATTTTATAATACTAAATTAAAATAAAGAATTAAAGCTATTTGGTTATGTTTTTTATCAAAAAATAATGATAATATATTTACAATAAGCTATGGTTTTAATATTACAAAAAATATGAATATATACTAAACATAAAGGGGATATACTATGAAAAAACTTCAATCCATTATTCTAGCAATTTTAGTAGCAATATTTTCATTAAGTACATTTGTAGGTTGTAGTTCTACATCATCTAAAACATCAAAAGAAGATGAATCAGAGATTTTATATCCTATTTCAGAAGAAAAAAACGGTAAAATACTATATGGTTATATAGATAAGGAAGGAAAAAAAGTAGTAGATTGTAAATATGATAATACTTTAACTTTTATTAACGGCATGGGAACAATTATTAATAACGGAAAACAGTATTTTGTTAATTCAAAAGGAAAGATTATTACTGACTCTCCTGGATTGGATTTCAGTTGGAATTTTAAAGAGGGCTTAGCTTCAGTACGTAAAAATAACAAATTTGGTTTCATCGATACTACAGGAAAATTAGTAATTAAAGATCAATTTGATTTTACTGACTTAAGCTTCAATGAAGGATTAGCATGTGTTTGTAAAAATAATAAATGGGGTTTTATTGATAAAACAGGTAAATCTAAATGTGATTTTATCTTTGATTTTGCGAAAGGTTTTTCAGATGGAATAGCATCTGTATATAAGAATAAAAAATGGGCTTTTATTAATAAAGAAATGAAACCTATAACTGCTTTTGAATTCGACCAAACTTATAAATCATCTGAGGGATTGGCAGCTATTTGTAAAAATAATAAATGGGGCTTTGTTAACAATAAAGGAAAAATAGTAATTGAACCTAAATTTGATAAAGTTAATGGATTTAAAGAGGATGTTGCCTTTGCTAAATTAAATAAAAAAACTGGATTTATAAATAAATCAGGAAACTTTATATGCAATTTTAAAATAGATGAAGATGCAAATTCTCCACATTTTAATGAAGGATTAGCTTCCGTGAAGGTCAATAATAAAATGGGTTATATAAATAAAAAAGGTATTTTTATAGTTAAACCTCAATATGAAGCAGTATCTATTTTTTATAATGGTACTGCTGTAGTATATCCTTCTATGAATTCAAAAAAAATTAAAACTGGTCTTATAGACAAAAAAGGAAATTACATATTAAAACCAGAGTTTCGTATTATAAACCATGAATATAAAGACTTATTATATTGCGAAAAGGAAGAAAAAAATAAATTACATTGTATGTACCTAGATAAAAAGGGTAAAATTGTTTGGGAAACATTTATTTCTAATTAAAAATAAGACTTATTTCTAAAAAATAAAAAACTAGTAAAATATAAATTTATTCTTATTATCTAATTGTAGTGGTATTTATTATAGTTCTAATCAAAATTAAAGTCAGAATAAATAATATTAATTACATATTTTTCTAACATATGTTATAATTTGATTGAATTTTCAATAAATATATGAGTTTATATATAAATTACTTGTAACTTAAATTCTGAACTATACTGCTGAATAGCTAAGGATAAAAATTCTCTAAAATATTGTTCAAGAGATTTATTAAGACTATTTATAACGGAGGTAAGTAGTATTGAACATACATTTAATGAAAGTAGTTACATATTTATTATTTGCTGTTATGATGTATCTTAGCCATAAAGATTTTCAAAATTTTTATAAAAAGGACTATGATTTACATTCAAATAAAAAAGAAATAATTAAATATATTAATAAATGCGAAATTAGAATAGGTATTATATTATTTTTTATTATGACGAATATAATCATTATTGCAACAAATCTTAATAAAATATTAAATATAAAAGGACTTAAGTAATATTACTTAGGTCCTTATTAAAACATAGCCAAAGTTATTTAGAATGATTATGCTGCAAAAATGCAGAACCGTATTAAAAAAGTTATATTTGCTTTTGTTCTGTAAGATAAACTTCTATTTCAGTTTTAGTTAGTTTACGTATTTCAGCATTAGGGCTTTCAATGTATTTTTCTGATATATAAATAGGTCTATTGCTTTTACATAACTTGTCCTTATTTTTTAATAAATACATCTTTAAATCCCCTTCTGTATGAAATATTTTATAAGAAATCCTATTATTCTTTCCTATAATTTCATAAATTCCACAAGTATCCTTGCAACTTACTTCTGCTGTTTTTAAATATAGTTTAGCTATTTCTAGGGTTTTAAAAGGAAAATTCCATCTATAAACATTTCGTTTAGGATCTTTTTCAATGCAAATACATCTGCCACAAGTTGAACAGATATACTGAGTATGATTTTCTAGACATTGTTTTGGTTTTAAAATAGGGGTTACCCTTGGATTAGGACTATAACATTCTTTACATATCATAATAAAACCCACCCTTTTACTAATTTAATGTATTTTAAATTATATCATAATAAACTAATCAATATATTTAGTCACAAAGAATAGGTTGCTTTTTATAATATAAAACATAATAAATCAAAATTCACCAAAATTTTTGTTTTTCATAGTATATATAGTGTATTAAATATAAAAACGAAGGGATGAAGTTTAACAGATGAACTGGAATCAAAGGATAAAAGAGTTATTAACAGGGGAATGGGTAATAGCAAGTAAGTTGAATAATAATAAAGTTTTAGATGTTAATGGTAATGATGGATCATATAATGTGAGAATATGGGATAAATCTAATGCAGATAATCAAAAATGGACTGTAGAATTTGACTCTACGAATAGAGCCTTTGTAATTAGAAGTGTAGCATATAGAAATAAAGTGTTAGCTAGAATTAGTACAAACAAAGCATCGGGAGTAAATGTAATTGTAGCAGATTATGTAACTAATGATCCTATAGATATGGGACAAAGATGGTATCTTCACTATAATTGTAATGACTACTATACACTAGCTAATTATGTAGGAGATTATATAAATCCAATGGTATTAGATTTATATGGTTCTAATACTAACAATGGTGCCAATATACAGGTTTTCCCTTTTCATGGTAAGGACAATCAATGTTTTAGTTTTATAAGACAATAAGTTTATAATAAAATTAAAATAGTTATGAAATTTAAAAAGTTAGGCGAGCCTATTTATATGGCCCGCCTTTATAATGGACTTGTTTTTAGTAGATATTTTCTCTTTGTAGTTATATCTAATGGGCTAAAGAGTTTATTAATATAAATACATATTCTACAAAAATAATAGAAATGATTTTTGTAATAAAAGTAAAAAGGCTGTTGACAAACTATGTTTATCAACAGCCAGAAGGTGAAATAATACTCACCTTTTTATGTTATATTTGATTATCCTGAAAAATGAAATTTAACATTAATGTTTTATTGAGGATATTTTTCAATTGAACACAATTTATTAGTATTTTTATCAAACTCTAAAGTCATATTTTTTGTCCATAATTGTCTATTTCCAAAGGAAGGGTCACTAGGTGTTGTAGTTACTTCTATTTCATTTTGAATTTCTATATTATTTTTCTTTAAAATATTCTTTACAGTTTCAACAGACATACCTATTTCAAGAGAATAATTTTTTTTGTTAATTTCATTTTCTTTAATACTATTTTTTTGTGGTTTAACTTTATCAACTTGCTTATTTTTTGAATTTTCAACAATATTAGATTCACTTTTTTGTATAGTACTAGTACTTTCTTTTGAATTCTTATTATTAACCTTATTATCTGTAGAATCCTTACTTTTCATAATATTTTGATTTTTATTGTTGTCATTTAAACTAGTTTTTTCTTGAATGGAGGAACACCCAACTAAATAAATGCTAAATATAACTGTTATTATTAAACTGATTTTTTTCCACGTCATAGCCTATATACCACCTTTAAAAAATTATTTGACTTTATTACAAATTATAACTGAAATTTGAAATTTATACTACAGTTCTTAAAACACCTCTCTTTGTTTGAGTTTAACAAAAGGAGGTGTTTTTATTAATCTTAGTTTCTATTCAGCTTCATCTTTAATATGATCTTTAAAAATCATTAAATCTGAAAAAGTCATAATTAAAGATATAAATAGTGATTCCTCTATACTACTTAGTAAGTTCCAAGTTCCTTTAAAGTGTTTAAGTAAAAAACAAAGAATAAATATTAAAAAAAACCCTTTAATAAAGCTCAAAGTTCTTTTTTTAAAGTTAATAGCATGTCTAAATTTTATAAGATTAAATATTAGGATAAAAGCAAAAAATCCAACTATAATTAATGCAAAAATAACATAAAACCAAGCAAACTTTGAGGTTAAATAGGAACTAACATTAGATACACATAAAATAGGAATAAGTAATGTGGCTAATAGAAAAATTGTAATTAATGCATATTGGAAATTATCTAAATTATGTTTTTTAAACATTATGTCCTCCTTAATTAGTAATACATATATATTATACTTGTAATATACGTGAATCATACTTTAAAATGTGTTTATTTATACCACTTATAAATCTATTATAACATTAAATACCTTATTATGAAATAAGCTTTAACTTATACTTATAACTTTTTTATAAATTCTATATAAATAAATTCTTCAGAAAAATTATATTGTATTTAGACAAACTATGTTATAATGGGCGTAATTAAAATATGTTCTACTGTAATTAGTATATATAAATAACATTTCAATTTTATAATTCATTACTTGATAAAAGTGATGAGGATTTAGAAAAAAGTAATTTTACTAGGAAGGAAGTATATGACGGATTAAAAGATTTAGAAAGATTTAAAGTTACTTCGTAGAAAGCATTATAAATAGACAAGTTTATTATATGTATAAAATAGGAGGAATACAGTGAAAATTATTAATATTATAATTCCAATAATTCTTGTTATGATTATTCTGCAACAGCTAAGATATATAAAAACATTAAAAATACCTACGAAGAAAAGATATATTGAACTTTTTACTATGTTAACTAGTGTTATTGTTCTTGGGTGGATCATGTATACTTATGCACAGAATTGGGGTCATTATATAATCGGAGCATTGGGAATTCTTACGTTCATAAGTTCATGTGTTAAGGAAGGCATTTCTTCAAAGGGTTTTGTTTCAATGTATAAATATAAGCAAATTATATTATGGAATGAAATTAAAAAGGTTTCTGTAATAAGTTCAAAGAATATAAAAGTTAAGTTATTTGGCGGCTTTATGGAACAAAGTTTCTATTTTAAAAAGAGTGATTATGATAAAGTAATTGCTGTTATAAAAGAAAATTTACCTGTTACATCAGAATTAGAAATTCTTAATAAATAAATATTAAATGTATTACACCCATATTATATTTATAATATGGGTGTAATACATTATAGACTTAAATTAATATAATTGAGGTGATATAAAAATGAAAATACGTGAATATAAAAAAACGGACGAGCTTCAATGGGTAAGATGTAGGGTCTTATCTTTTTTGGATAGTGCATATTTTGATGATGTATTACGTGAAAAAGAACATTATGAAAATCCTTCTATTGAATTAGTTGCAGAAATAGATAATAAAATAGTTGGATTAATAGACATAGAATATGAAATAGAACAAGGGAAAGCATGTTATAAGCTTGATGAGTTAGGTGGAGTAATATGGCATTTGGCTGTATTACCTGAATATAGACGACTTGGAATTGCAACTACATTACTAAATGAGTCTGTATTAAGATTAAAGCATAAAGGGATAAAAAAACTTCAAGCGTGGACAAGAGATGATGGATGGGTAAATGATTGGTATAAAAATAAAAACTTTGAATGGAAGGAATCATATCTTCATGTGTATATGGAAAATAATGAATGTAAAGATATTATTGATACTAAAATAGAAAAGTTATTTATATGTAGTTGTTTTGCTCATTATACTGGTGAAAATAAAGAAAAAATCAAAAGGAAGTTTAAAAGAGTTCATGAATGTAATCTATATGAATTGGATCTTTAATATTAGGAATCACAAGGGCTGTCTTATAATAGAACTATTCCAATTATAAGACAGTCCACTACATTAGCATAAAGTCATTTGTATTTACGGGTTTACTGCATTTTGCAATACTTTAAATTCTCCCTTATCTTTTAACTCCTCATAAAGTAAATTATAGATTAATTTTCCATAAAGATAATGCTTTATTTTAAAGTTTTTATGATAATATCAATACAACAAGTTCAAATAATGAATATAAAAGAAATGAAAGTAGGTTTAATTTTTTCACTTTATCAAATTTAGAAGTATCTTTTGTTAGATGATTCATGAATAAATAAAATATTATACAAAAGATAGCAACAAAAGAAGGATTTAATAAAAACTCTTTCCCACTAAGTCCATAAATATAATTTACTATGGTTACAATAAGTAAAACTATAGGTAAAATATAAGACATTACTTTTAAAAAAATTTCTTTATTCATTAGTATCACTTCCCCAATTTTTAAACATATCCATGGAATCTGTTAATTTAAATTTCCTTAAAATAAGCTGATTAGTTTCTATTTGTATGGTACCTAAATTATCCATAAGTTTCCTCCTTTTTTAGTGAATATATTTATACCTTACTGATTAATATTACATTTATTATACAAAAAACTAAATAAATTACAAGAAAAAGTTACCATTCATATATATAAATCTAGGTTTATAGCGATTTTTAGTAGGTTGAAAATTAATTTGAATATTGCCATAACTCTATACATTTATTTAAAATAATAGTAATATGAATATATAAAATTCTTGAAAAACACTGTATATATTTATAGTAAGGAGGATTTATGGAACAAAATTTTGAAAAGCATATATTAAAGATAAATAGTATTAGCTGTCTTAGATATGTTCTAATAGAAAATGTTATATTAAGATACTTGCCCGAGGTATTTTTATTAGCATGTTTAAATGAGTTTATATATAAAAGTTCAAGTGGTAACTTATATAAGATGTGTTTATTAATTGGAATAAAGCTTATATTGTGTGTTTTTATAGGTTTAATTGCTGGCAAATTAAAGTATGATTTTTATATTAATTTGACAAAAAAACAATATACTTTAAATGATATAAAGACTAAATATATTGTTATTAAGGGAATAATTACTTGGGGATTCATATTAAGTATATGTAGTATTACTTATCCGATAAATATTTCCATAATAATTTTTAATGTATTCATTTATATGCTTACTGGTGTTTTATTTGGAGCTAGTATTTTTCAAGTTACTAAGCCAATATTAAAGAAATATTCTAAATAAGAACTTGATCATTTGAATTTCAAAAATGTATTATAAGGAATTATTAAAAGTATCTATAAAAAAGATTCTTAAAAATCATTTTTTTATAGATAAATTTTAAATATTATTATATAAGGAGTGTATTACATTTGTAATACAAAAAAAGCACCTAAATTTAGGTGCTTATATCTAGTAAGCTATGTCTTAATTTCAAAAGACCTCTTTTCTTTAAATACATGGTTCTATTGTAGTTTATATCTAGATCACTAGCAATGTCTATAAAACTTTCTTCATTAATATAGTGTCTTTTTATAATTTCTCTTTCTAATTTTTCTAAGGTATCTAATATACTGTAAAGTTTTTCAACTTCTTCATAAGCTATGATTTCATCTTCTAAGGTAAAATCATAATAATCCTCTTTTTCCATTATGTCTTCATCTGGCATTTCTCTAAAATGTTTTATCTCCCCTTTTAGAAGTGCTTTAAAATTTAAAGTTATAGCATTTAGAATATATCCATTATAAGAATTACTGTTAGATTTATACATATGTATTGCTTTAATAATGGAAAGATAGCCATGCTGTACTAAATCTTCAAAGTCATATGCGGGAACATTATATTTAGAAGCACATTTTATAACAAAGGGTTTATATTTTTCAATAATATAAATTATAGCTAAACGATCTCCTTCTTTTGCTCTTTTTATTAACTCCTCCATACAAATCCTCCTTTTATAACCTTTTAATGTTATTATAACTTAAAATTACAATAATGTTAAATTATGATAAAATAAAAAGCTATGATTTAATTTAATATTATGAAAATATATTTTGGGAAAATAAGGTTACAATCATTACGAATATATGAAAATTTATAATATAAATAATATTTTAAAAATTAAGAATATTTTAAATTAAACCAGTGATTTATTTTTTGAATTTAATGGTAAAAAATGTTTTTGATATTTTCCAAAAATCTGTTATTCTACTTAAGTAATAACTTTTAAAAGCAAAAAAATAGTTATTGTAAATTTTTCTATATAATGGAATGCGAATCTTACATAACCCAGTTTTATAAGATTCAATTTACGGTAGAATGCGACTTTCAGGGATGTTTTTTTAGGCATCCTAAAAATTTTAAATTCAATGTGACACATCACTAACTATATATATGAAATGTAATATAGCTTTAGTAAAATACTTTTATTAGAAAATTAACTTAAATTTGTTAGAAAGGTAAAAAATATGAAAACAGTTGAACCAATTCGAGATATGAAATTAATAAAAGCTATGAGAACTTATTTAAAGGGTCAAAGTACAAGAAATGAATTATTGTTTATTTTTGGAATAAATGTAGGACTTAGAATTAGCGATATTTTAAAGTTAAAATTTGAAGATCTTGTTTATCCAGATTTTAAAATAAAGGATTCTTGTTTAATTACAGAAAAGAAAACTTCAAAGTCAAATAGATTTTATATAGGACCTATTATAAAAAAAGTTTTGGAAACTTATATAAAGGAAGTAAAACCAGAATCCTTAGATGAATACATATTTAAAAGTAGAAAAGGTGGAAACAAACCAATTACTCGTCAACATGCTTGGTATATTTTAAATAATGCAGGTGAGGCTGTTGGTCTTGTTAAAAAGGATGAAAATGGAAACATAGTAGAAGGAGAACTTGGAACTCATAGTCTTCGTAAAACTTTTGGATATCATGCTTATAATAAAGGGGTATCCCTAGAGCTTTTAATGCAGATCTTTAACCATTCATCAAAACGTGAAACCTTAAGATATATTGGAATTACAGAGGAAGAAAAGAAGGAAGTTTATTTAATGAGTAATTTAGGATAAAAATAATATTGCTAATGCTTTAATTCTATATAAAATAAGGTATTAGCAATATGTAAACTTGCTTTAAGATCTTTATATTTAATTTTTAGGCGTTTTCTAGTATCTTATCTAAATTAAATTTTTTAACTTCAACAAATATACATACTGAAATATTTTACTTATTACCATATAATTTAAATTATTTAAAATCATAGGTATTATATAATAATTTGACTTTAGTTCTTTTTGTGAATATAATAAAATAAAAAAGAAATTCCCAATTAATACATAAAATTTTCAGAATACATAGAATAATTAGAATATGAATTTACTTCTATATATAAGTAGTTATGTTATTGATGGAATGGTATTTAGTATTAACAATATATTTTATATAAAGGTTGTGATATTAATGATAGAATTTAAAGATATAACTAAGATCTATAAAAAAACGGGTAAAGTTGCCCTAAATAAAGTTACATTTGACATAGCTGAAAATGAAGTAGTTTGTTTATTAGGACCTAATGGAGCAGGAAAGACAACACTAACAAAGTGTTTAGCAGGATTAATTATTTTTGATAATGGAAGTATAACTATTGATGAATTAGAAATTAAAAATGGAAATAATCCATATAAAAATGAAATAGAATTAATACTAGATGGAGCTAGAAATATATATTGGAGGGCAAAAGTTATAAGTAATTTTTATTATTTTGGAGCGCTTAAAGGCAAAAGCAGAAAGATAATAAATGAAAATATTGATAAATATGATGAAATGTTTAAAATAAAAGATTTGTTAAATAAACGTGTATGTGATTTATCTTTAGGACAAAAACAAAAAGTATCAATACTAACCTCTATTTTGATAGAACCTAAAATACTTATATTAGATGAACCATCTAATGGTCTTGATATTGAGGCTAAAAGCGACTTAGTAAGTTTGTTAAATTTAATAAAAGAAAATTTAGGAACATACGTGTTACTAACATCTCATGATCTAGAGTTTACTAAGGATGTAAGCGATAGATACATATTAATTAATAATGGAGAAATTCAAGATAATATAATAAATAAAGACCTATCATTAGATGAAATACGAAATAGATACCTAGGTGTAGTTAGGAAAGGAGTTTAATATGATCTATTTAAGAGGATTTATGGAAGAATTAAGAATAGGATTTGAAGAAGCTTGGAACTATAGAATGAACTTTTTGTCTGAAGTAATAAATATGCTACTTTTATATTTTAGTTTAATAGTTATGAATTCTGGTTCTAGTTTAAAATCAATATATTCTAATGGAAAAGCGGGAAGTAGAGAATTAATGCTAATAGGATATATCCTTTGGAATTTTTCTAATATGGCCATGAATACAATGAGCAGCACTGTTGTCTGTGAGGCTACTTCAGGTACATTAGAACATAAATATATGTCAATAATTCCTATAGAAGTCCTTAATGTAGCTACTTTTGTTCAATCCTTTATATTGGAAGTATTAATAATAGCTATAATTTTAATTATATCAAAGGTATTTTTAGATGTTTCAATAGCTTTTAATATTACTTCATTAATAATATTATTAATAACTTTAATCGGAATGTATGGAATTGGTCTAATTTTAGGTGGAATAGCTTTAAAAGAAAAAAAGATAGGAAAGATAGTATTTTTTCTTCAAATATTCTTTCTATTTTCATGCGATACAGTTGCTAAAACAAGTAATAAGGTTGTTATAAAGAAGTTAATTCCTCTTACCTTAGGAAATGATTTGGTTAGAGAGTCTATTACTTATGGTAATATTTCATTAAGTAAATTATGTATTTTAATATTAACATCATTAATATGGCTTACCATAGGTATTATGGTATTTAAAATATTCGAAAATAAGGCTAAAAGAGATGGTAAACTGGGATATTATTAATAAGAAAAAAAATAAGTATGTGGAGCTAACTTAATAGTTTCACATCCTTTTTTTTCTTATAAGCAGGTTATTTAAGGAGTAATTTAAGATAAGTTTCTAGTTATATAAAGTTTAAATTGCTAATATATATATTCTATATAAATCTATGAGGTGAAAAGATGGAACGTCAAAAAAGATTTGAAGTTAGAATAGTAGAAGGAATGTCAGAAACCTTTAGGGTTATTGTAGATACTGAAACAGGAGTTAATTATTTATATATTAGCAATGGAGTTGCAGGAGGACTATCGGTGCTTCTTAATTCAGATGGAAAGCCAGTTGTTACTCCTTATAAATAGAAAGGACAAGTATAAACTTGTCCTTTCTATTTATTCTTAAAACATTGAGAAACTATAATAGAAAACCACTCTCCTTCAAAGGGCAAAAGGTCATTTAAAGCTTTTGCTCCAATATCTTCTGCTATTTTTACCATATTAACCTTTGAAAAATCAGCCTTTTCATGAACTTCTTTACAACCACTCTCAGTGAAAAATTCCTCACAATTATAAGTTTCTTGAGAATTTAAGACTTCTTTTAAAACCTTATAACCCTTAGAATCATTTTTGATACACATAGATGTATTCAGTAACTGTTTTCCTGGTTTTAAAACTCTTTTAGCTTCTTTTATTCCACCTGGTATTTTATCAAACATATTGTGAATTCCAAAGAAGGATAAAGAAAGGTCTATTGAATTATCTTTTATAGGAAGATTTGTAGCATCGCAGGCTATATAATTAACTTTTAAATTAGGATTAATTTTTTTAATTTTTAACCTATCATATTTTAATACCTGAAAGCTTAGGTCACAACATATTATTTCACAATCTGTTTTAATACTTCTTGCAAGATTGGTTACTAGTATCCCCCTTCCGGTTGCTATATCAAGTATTAGTTTGTTATTAGTACCTTTATTAACTTCATTTATAAAGAAGTCTATTGTTTTAGTGTAGATTCTTTTCATATTTTCAGGAGTATTTTTTAAAATTTCATTATCTATTTCTTCATATTTCTTATATTTATAGGCGTCTTCCCAGGCATTAGTAATTGTTTGTTCCTTTGAGTTAAAATAAATAACCCCATCTCTTATTAACCATTTATGATCATTACTGCAGGTCAAAGTTCCCTCTATAACCTCTTGATTTTCCTCTTTAATAACTGATAGACTCATTGCTTTTTTACATTTTGGACAAATAAGAATAGAACATAAATTTTTGTACATAATATCCCTCTTTTCATAAGTATTTTAATAAGTTATTTTTTAGGTGTAAGCCTTTTATCAAATTTAATGGCACTTAAAACTACAACAAATATTGTTGAAATGAATAAGATAATAAAACTACTATAGGTAGTAATACTATTATTTTTAAAGGCTAATGCCCTACTTCCACGTAATATATCAGATATATCAATGTATGTAACAGGAATTAAATGAGCAATTGAGTTAAGTAATCCTTTGTTTACAAGGGTATATAATCCTACAGTAATAATAATACTTATTGAAATTGAAGTTCCTGTATTTTTACACAACATTGAAACAAAGGTTGAAAATATACAGGTAAATATACTAATCATTAATAATAGTAATAACTCAGTACCTATATACTGTGCTACATCTATATATTGTATAGTTCCATTTAGTAAAAATTTCGTTGGATAATTAGGAGAACCAAAGCCATTTTTCACACCTAAAATTAAGAAAAATATTCCTAGGATTGAAAATATGACGATATTTATCATAAGAATTAAAGAAATTATTTTACTAAACAAAATTGAATTTTTATTTATAGGTTGAGTAAACAATAGTTTATAGGTATTACATTCAAATTCCTTAGATATAATATCAGCACTTAACATAATTATTAGGATTACAATTATTAAGGGCAAATGACTACCTAAAGCCAGTTTCATAAAATTATATGCCTTCATTGATGTATTTTCATATATTGGTTCTATATGTTTTTGTAATAAAATACTATTTATTTCTATGTCATTTCTTAATTCTTCTATATTTTTTCCTGATATTACCTTTCCACTTTGTATCTGTGAGAGTAATTTTTTATCTAGTTTTAATTTACAATTCAAATAAGTTGAAAAATCTTTATTTGTATAGGCTATTTTTTCTTTTGTTAAAACTTGTATTTCTTCGATAAAGTCTTTCTTTATATTTACTAGATCCATATTATTAGGTAACTTTTCTATTTCATTATCTATACCTTTAAGTGCATTTTTAATGGATTCCATACGGTCTTCTATACTAGGAATTTCAGAGCTTTTTAACTGATTTTCTATACTAGCATTTAATCCTACCCAAACAGCCATTATTATTATAAAGAATGCAATTATAATTAAATTCTTTTTTTTATGTAAAAACTTTTTCATTTCAAATAAAGTTAAATTTAGCATCTATTTTCCTCCATAAACCTGAGTATAAAGATTTTCCATACTATCTTTAATAATTTCAATATCACTGTATACAATTTTTTTATTATAAAGTTCCTCTAAGAATTTTGATGTTTTTTTCTTATCTATTAATATTGAAATCTTATTATTTTCAATTATATCTGCATTATTTATAAAGTCTATTTGTCTTATTTTTAAAAGTATATCCTTAGAAGATTCAACGGTTAATAATATATTTTGAATTTCTTCTTTAGGGGTGTTTATATTAGATTCTATAACCTTTCCATCTTTAAGAAACAAAACCTTGGAGCATACTTTATCTAAGTCTGATAATATGTGAGAAGATATAAGGATACTTATGTTTTTTTTCTTAGCTAGTGAAATTAATAATTCTCTAAACTCTATAACTCCTGTAGGATCTAAACCATTAGTAGGCTCATCTAAAATTAATAGTTTGGGTTCTGTAAGTAAGGATATACCTAAGGCTAGCCTTTGTTTCATTCCTAAGGAATAATTTTTAACTTTCTCATGAATTTTTTTGCCTATACCTACAAATTCTAAGGCTTTGTCCATATCTTCCTTTGAAATTTTGTTTATTTTTCTTATAAAGTCTATGTTGTCATATCCAGTAAGTGATTCATATAAAGCAGGAGTTTCTATTATACAAGAAAAGTTCTTTAAATATTCTTTTCGATTACCCTTATTTGATATGTTGCAAACTTTAACTTCACCTGAATCAGCCTTTAATAATCTTGAAATTATTTTCATTAGTGTTGTTTTACCTACACCATTAGGTCCCACTAATCCAACAATTTCCCCTTCTTCAATATTAAAGCTTACATTATTTAATACATTTTGTTTATAGGATTTATTGAGATTCTTAATTTCTAAAATACGCATAGCTCCCTCCTTTATTTTTTATATACTCCTAAACAATACCAAAGTTAAAAAATATTTTCAATATTCGTAATATAATTGTAAATTTTCGAAATTACTGTTTATTTAGAGAGAAATCTCATAAAAAACTAAGAATTTTGCATAAAAAAAGTAAGTTTACATGCTAAAGGCGTTAAAAGGCTATTTAAGGAAACTTATATTATTTATGATCAATTCCATTCAAGTACATAAAAAACGCTCTTAAAACTTAAAATAGAGCTATGAAAAAAAGATGAACTTAGATTTTCTATCTTTATATGAATAAATTGGTAAAACCACAAACATAAATGTCTTTTGCGACATTGGAGTTTGTAGTTTATATCTTTAATTATTTTTCTTCTGAAAAAATTTCTAGTTGCATTTAAAGGATCTTTGAAATTTGCTATTAATAATCAAAGTTATTATAGTTCCTAAAATCACTAAAGTACCAATAATTGTTAAAGCTAATATAGGGCTTTTATCAAATACAAAAGTTAAAGTAATAGTTAAGATCCCTTCTCCTATACCACGAATCATTCTATAAGATTCAGATTCACTTAGTCTAGATTCCTTTGTTGTTAAATCTCCAAATAAGGCGGACATAGCTGTTGTATAAATAGTACAACCTGTATTTATAAGTAAAACCCCTCCTATTATTACATATATAGAGCTAATGTTAGATATGATTACTGAAAATCCTATCGTATTTAGAAGAATGCATAATAAAAATGATATATTTTTCTTTTTATCAGCTAAAAATCCAGAAGGAATTTGAAGTAAAATATTTGTTATTGAAATAGCTGACCATAAAAGTGCTATTTGGGAACTTGTAAATCCTTTATTCTTTAAAAGGTAAAGACCTAATATAAGAGTATAAAAAACATCTAAGCAGGAGATTAAAATACTTGGAATAGTAATGGCTACAATATATTTATTTTGAAAGTACTTTTTTAAATGACTTAAGTAATACTTATTTAGTATTGATTTAGGTTCTAATTGACTCTTAGATTGATCTTTGGGTTTATCGCCATGCGCTTTTTTCGCCTAAATTGCTTAATATGGCTGGCAATACAACGCAGCACATTCCATTTCCTAAACTATCTGCAAGCATAATTACTAATAAGGTTATAAATACTGAATTTAGTGATGAGTTTATTTTTTATTTGTAGTATTCTTTAACACGTAGTGTAGTTCCTTTCTTTAAAGTTTTTAGAATTATCTGATAATAATTATATCATATAGAACTTCTAAACTATAGTGATAGTTAAGCAAAAGCCATAATAGTTAGAGAAAATCACTTGTAAAGGAGCTATAAATTTAATTGAAAAGAGGTAACTATTGAAGAATTATTCTTTTTAGACTAAAAAATAACAAGGTTATTAACCTTGTTATTTTTTAATATGAGCAATTTAGTATAAAAAAGGATTTTAATATGTTTATTATAAATCTATGATGTTATTCATAGACTTAAAATCAATAAAAAAATATATATTACACAAGAAATATTGTATTGAATAGAATTTTCAAATTTCTTATATAAGATAAGTCCAATTATAGAATTTAAAAATAGTAGAAAAAGATTATTAAAAAGGCAAAAGTTAACGTATTCAAACTGGAAATAACTTAGAAAACTTAAAAATCCATTAATTCCCCAATAATAATATATAAAAGTATATTTATGTTGCATTAGTTGTTTAGATGTAATATCTTTACCTAGGTATTCATAATAATAATTTTTGCTAAATTTAGCTATATACTTTTCATAGAAAATAGTATTTTTATAAAGCACAGTTCCTAAGGTAAAGAAAGTTATGGTAAACAATATAAAGCAAAACGTAGGTCCTATTATAAATATTGGTAAAAACATTGCAAAAGCAAGTATTATGCAACATAAAGAGTTTTCTAATAAGCTATGCATTCTGTCTACCCCCTATTGGTGTCTAATAAGCTATTTTAATAATACTAGAACTACATTTAAATTCTTTTATTTTTATCTTAAAATAATAAAATTACATCTTATAATATAAGTTTTTCTAAGTGTAATATCTTAAAAGTACATAATTGTTCTATGGCAGTTTTAGCAATTTTATCTTCCTTTGACTTACATATTTTAATACCTAAGCTTTTTTAAGGAACTTTTTAAGTAACATCTAATTTTATCAAAGAAAGAATTTAATATTTTACACTAGATATTTTTTTAATTGATTTTGTTCTATATAATAAATTTCATTAGAAATGTCCATTAAACTTTTATCATGAGTTACTACAATTACAGTAGCTTCTTTTTTTAAATCTTCTAATATAAATTTAACTTTATGCCTATTTTCATCATCTAATTCAGAAGTAGGTTCATCAAAAACATATATGGGGGAATATTTATTTAAGGTTCTACATATAGCTAACCTTTTCTTTTCACCACCAGATAGACTATTATTGATGCCACCTAAATTACTGTTTTGTCCTTTTTCATTACATAATTTAAGCATGCCTAAATCATTATAAGCTTTTTTGAATATTTTAGAATTAACATGTTCCTCTGCGTTGTAGTATATATTTTCATCTAACTTTCGTTTAAATATATGAGGGTTTTGAAAACAGATCCTTATTAAGGATCTTCTTAGAGAAAGCTTATTTGTGCAATCAATATTATTTATAAGAATTTGTCCAGATATAATATTGGTAAAGCCCACTAAGCTATTTATTATGCTACTTTTCCCTTTACCGCTTTCACCGTAAATAGTAATTAAGGTATTAGCTTTTACGATTAAATTAATGTCTTTTACAACTAAAGTTTGTTTATTAGCAATGGTTAAATTTTTAAGTTCTAGTTCTAAGGCTTTTAGTTTAGTTAGAGGCTTATAAATAAAACTATTTTCCTTTTCATTTATAAATAGATTTTCTAACTGAAATACTCTAGTTATACTTGCGTCTGCCATACTTATATCATTACCAAATCTACTTAGTAAAACAATAGGCCTATATATTTTAGTTATGTAAGTATAAGCTACTATTACATCTCCTGCTGATAAGTTTCCTTTAAGAACTGATAAATATACTATATAGACAACTATAGCAGTGCCTAAGCCGTTAATTATATAGATAACAGGCCAATAAATATTAAACTTTTTTAATATGTTTTTTCTGTAGGAGTATATATCCTTATTTATATTGTTAAATATAGCTTTTTCTTTTATATCTGTTTTGTATGACTTAATTAGGGAAAAGTTTAGGAGTACATCAGATAGATATTCACTTATATCTCCTATTCTTTCTCTTTCTTTTACAGTTATATTGTGATTTTCAGTAGCAATCCATTTAGACATAAAGTATATAATAGGAATTCCTAATAGAGAAATTAAGGCAAGTCTTACATCCCATAATAGAAAAATGTACAAACTGACTATAAGGGTTAATAAGTCTACTAGAAGTCCATTTAAAGGGCCTGCTACAGTTCTAGTTATGGCTTCAATATCATTAGTTAACCTTGAAATTGTATCTCCAATTTTAAATTGTTCATGAAATTTATTGTTATTTAAAATCCAGGAATAAGCATCAGCTCTAACTTCACTTATTATTTTATTATTTAGATCTGATACTATATAGCCGTATAGTGTTCCTAGTACCCCTTGTACTACATAAATTAAAAGAAAAAGAAATATAAAGTTTACTATAGAGGTTCCTGTAATATTTATAATATATTGTTTTAAGGGTGTTATTTTAGTTTTACATAGTAGATCTGTAATAATTCCAATGATTTGAATAGGCAGCACATTGAGAATAGCAGTTATTATGGCCAAAATAAATATAAAAATTAATAATCCTATTCTTTTATTCAAATAAGGTCTCAATTTTTTTATACCCGTAAGATTTTTCAATATTACCCCACCTTTTATCAGTTATTTAAAGCATTATTTTTATATAATGGTAGTTTTCATAGTGTAATTCATAATTAACATTTTCAGATTATAATATATTCTTAGCTCATTTAACTTTTAATTTAATACTAACAGATGTGAGAAATTCAATAGCAAATTACATTTTTTTTAATTCTTTTAAAGGTTCTACGCTTTTTAGGTAATTTTTTTAATTATTAACTTGCGATTTAGATATAACTTCTGATATATTAGTTTTAAAATTACTTTGAATTTACAACAAATATTTTTCATGAAAGGAATGTTCTTTATGAGTTGGGTTTCCTTACTTCTTAGTACTTTGATGATATTTATCTTTTTTATGATCATAAATAAAGATGTGCTGAACAAGATGCCTACTATCAAACAAATGTTTTTATCTTTATTTACAATGATAATTGGTATAGCATTTTTAGTAATTCTAAATGAGTACTGTAATGTTTCATGTTTCTTAAAGTTCATTGGTTTTTTTATGTTATTATTTGGAATTAGCACCGGAATAAGTGTATTAAAAAAAGATTTAAAATAAACTTTTACAAGATATAATATAGGGTTCAAATAATATGTATTAAAATTTTAGACTAGGATTACATTTTAAGTCTAGTATAAAATTCTAATATTATATATCTATAAAATCTTCCTATGTTATCTAAAGGCAACCGATAGAAAATATACTTCTATCAGTTGCCTTTAGATTTTTGTCACGTATTTAATTATTACATAAATGCAATATTAGAACCTAATTGGTTACTTTTTTATGTTTAAAGTTCTTTATTGACTAGGTTATACTGGCTTAAATTTTTTTCATTTATTTCAAGAGTATTATTACAATATTTATAAGCATAATTATCATGAGAAATAATATAAATTATTTTATCACTAAAGGTTTCCATAACGTCATCTAATATCTCTTTAGCGGTAGATTCATCTATTGAGTTAGTTGATTCATCTAGAATTAGCACATCAGGATCATCAATTAATATCCTGGCTAAGGCTATTTTTTGCTTATCTCCACCAGATAAATTACTTCCATTTTCATTTATTATGGTGTCTAATTTATCATCTAACTCTAAAAACTTCTTCATAAATGGCTTATTAATTATATGGTTAAATTTATCTTCACTAACTTCCCTACCTAATAAAATGTTATCTTTAATACTTATAGGAAGCATAAATATATTTTGAGATAATATTGATATTCTGTTTCTTAGGGAATCGTTATTTAATTCTTTTAAATCTATACCATTAATTTTAATAAAGTTTGATTCTAACATCTTATTAAAGGTTTTAGTAAGTGTTGATTTCCCAACACCTGATTTTCCTTTAATATATACTATATCTCCTTTATTATTAGAGAAATTGCCCTCTTTAATTAGTTCCTTTCCGTATCCTAGTTTAATATTCTTAGCTGAAATCTTCTTTATTTCATCAATTAAAATTGAACCATTTTCTTCTTCATTAGCAATTAATTCATTTTCAATAAAGTTAAGAGCACCTTTTAAGTCTCTTAAATCAACGTTTATTTTTGCAAGTTCTTGAAGCTTTGCAAAGAAGATTGAGTTTATTAAGTTTATATATATTAAGTCTGACATTAAAATTTTATGATCCATATATAGATAGACTAAATATATGTAGGTTAGACTTTGAATTAAGTTAATTAAATACTCTATTCCACTGGAGATATACTGTTCATATTTATTGACACTATAAATTTCATTTTCAATATTTTTTACATATCCTTTAATTAAGGAAATCAACCAGGTGTTATCCCCTGACTGTTTTATATAATCTACATTAGATGTAACGGCTAATACATTTTTAAAGTTCTCGGAGCAAAGCTTTTGCATATGTTGTGATTTTATACCTAATTTATAGGTTAATCTCTTTTTACCGAAGTAATAAGCTATCATTAAAAGTAGATTTAAGATAAATAGACCTTTATTAACTTTAAATATTAATATAAAAATTGTACATATGGCTATTATTGATACTATTAACTTAGGAATGTTTTGTACAATTAAATCTGAAATAACATTAATTGAGTTACTAAGCCTGTCCACTAAATATACTGGTGTAAAGGAATTCAGTTTTTTATATTTAATTTTAAACATTTTTTTATATAATTCTTCTGTTTCCTCAATTCTAAACTTTAAGCTAAATTTAGAGCTAATCCATATAGAGAGAATTCTTACTACATAGGATAATGTAAAAATAATTAAAAACCATATTATTGAATTATTAAACTCAATGGCATTTTCATGTTTTGCAAAAATACCTTTAAATATTATAGGTGCTAATATTTCTAAGATTACTGATGCTAGCACAATAAATGAATTTCTTATAATACTAGTTTTATACTTTTTTAAAAGCTCTTTTTTATATCTGTTGCATTCTTCCAAATTTATCACCCCTAATTGTAAATAGTAATTAAATTTTTATAACTACATTCAATACTTTCTAATTCCTCAATAACCTTCTTTGAAGTTGTTTGATCATAAGGATATGTAGCAATTTTATTTAAATAGTTGTAAAGAAATTCTTTTTTCTTATGTGTAAGTTTTATTTCTTTAGAATTATTACAAAAGGTTCTTTCTATATAATTTAGAATTGTTTCTAGGTTTTTTCGATTATCATGGCATAATGCATTATCACCTGCAAAATAAGTGATATCTAAAACTAATTTTGCATCTTTAACAAAGTTTTTTATCTCTGTTTGCCTTTTATCAGTTTCATCCATAAGATAAATATGAGAAGAAGCTGCACTTAGTGCATTAGAAAATCGTCTTCTTATTGACTCTCTCATTCTATATTTATCATAAATATTGTCTGCAGCAACTATAAAACTAATAAAAAATAATACAAAAAAAATCTTTGCTGAATGTTTTTTTATAAATTTCATAATATCATCCCCATATGTGTATTAATACCTAAAATCTCCCTGTTATGACCTTATTAAACTTTTTAAGAGTGTACTTAGTTTACCTTCTTACTTTTGAATTTACATTTGTTATTTTGAATATTCAGAACTATTCAATTGTAAAGAAATTCTTAGACACTAAAAAAACATATCTCCTTTCTGTATTTATATAGTAAAATTATAACATAGTATTTACTGATTCAAGTGACTACAACTATTTGAAATTCATAAGGAAGTTGTTAAAATGAAGAATCTTATGGTTTGCAATGTAGTAGTCCATGCTTATACAAAAATAACAGATTCTAAAGAAAGAGAGGTGATATTTGTTTAGCCTTACTATATTATAATTATCATATAGTAAGGCTTTAGTACATACTTAGTAGAAAAGATGCGTAATAAGAGTAAATTATATTGAAAGGAGTAGAGTGAAATGAAATTTAATAAATTGGATTTTATATTATATATAAAAAATGACAATCTAAATAGGATATTATATGTAATTGCTTCGTTAATTATCTTAATTCCAATATCTATAGTTCTTATTACTGATGTTCCATTTAGTTCATTTTTTAGTAAAATAGCTATAGGGATAGTATTGTTTTTTGTTATAATAGGACAAATCCTCACGTTGCTTAAAAAGAAGCATGGAGATAAAAGTATTGCAGTAGATATTGGAATTATCATAGGTATTTTAATTGTACTCATATCCCATATTTTAAAGTAAATATAATATATAATTAAGTCATAGTATTTTTATTAAGCAGACAATATTAATAAAAAGTGAACTAAGGGAAGTGAAAATTACACTTCTCTTAAAAATTTAGATATTTTCAACGTTGTTCTAAAATATAGCTTATGATTTTTATTTTATAACATCAGTATAAACCATATCTACTATTTCATTTAAGCTTAGATCTTTGTGTATATATGTTTCAGGAATGATATCCAATAAATCTTTTTCATTCCACCATTTTCTTATTTCTTTTTCTCCAAATTCGTGGCAATTAGGTTTTTGTTTATGACGATTTAAGGTTTCTTCAAAAGGTATATCAAAGTAATATGCAAAACTTATGTAAGTTACCATACTATTTACCTAGTAACTTTGCTTGTTCTTTCTGTAATACCAAATTTGATAAAATCATATAAAAGTCTTGTTCTTCTTTGGTTTTAGCATTTTTAAACAGAGCTTTTAATTCACTATACGAGTAACTTAAAAAGATATTATATAAATTATTTTCTTTATCCTTCATATAAAATACCTCCTGAAGAAAAACTAGTTTATTTATTATTTTTTAACCACATAATAGCACTATATGCATGTATAGCTGCTCCAGTAGGCAATATATCTTCATTAAACACAACTTTCTCACTATGCATAGGTTCCCCAAATAAAGGGTTTTCTTGCTTAGTGCCAGCACCTAACATAACATATAGACTTGGAACTTCATATGAATAAGAAGCGAAATCTTCTGATCCCATTCCTCCAGATTCAAATAATATAACTGATTTCTCACCTACTAAGTCTTTCATGTAATTAGTGATCTCGTGAGCTAAATTATCATCGTTATTTAATGGAGGGACTGAAGATAACTCTATTAACTTAGCTTCTCCTCTAAACATTTTAGCGGTAGATGTAACAATATCATTCATTCTTTCAAATATAAATTGTCCTACTTCTTTATCTAGACTTCTAATAGTACCTTCCATAATAACCTCACCTGGTATTATATTTGGTGCATCTCCTCCAACAAATTTACCTATTGTTACAACGGCAGGTTTAGTAGCTGATATTTCTCTACTTATTATTTCCTGTAAGGATATATATATGTGTGAAGCTATATTAATAGGATCTACTCCAGTTTCAGGCATAGCCCCATGGCATCCAGATCCATTTACAATTATTCTAAATCTAGTACATCCTGCTATACTAGTGCCTAATCCGCATAATATTATGTTTGAAGGTGTACCAGAATATACATGCATTGCCATTGCTGCATCAACTTTAGGATTTTCAAGAACACCTGCTTTAATCATATTCTTAGCACCTGTAAATCCTTCTTCATCTGGTTGAAATACTAATTTAACAGTACCTTCTATTTGATCTTCATTTTGTTTTAGTAGCTTAGCTGCACCTAAAAGCATTGCAGTATGCATATCATGTCCGCATGAATGCATATATTCATTAGTTGATTTAAAATCACAATCAGTAACTTCCTTCATTGGTAATGCATCCATATCTGCTCTTAGTAAAAAAGTTTTCCCTGGCTTATTTCCTTTAATTGTTGCAACTATACCACTTTCACATATTTCTTTAGGGTCATATCCAAACTCTCTTAACTTATCCATTACAAAAGTTTTGGTTTTAGTCAGTTTAGATCCAACTTCTGGATTACTATGAATAGTTCTTCTATAATTTATAATATCATCTTTTATTAATCTAGCTTGTTCCATAAGTTTATTCATAATTTTACCTCATTTGTTTTAGACTTAGTTTATTTTTACCTATTCAAATATTTTAATTCACTATAGAAGTAAATTAAAGGTTTTTAACTAATATATAAATAAAAATTTACTTTTTATACTTTTTTCTGGAATAATTATTACATCTTTCAAAGCATAGATTAAAGATATCTTATAACTTGCTATTTAGTAATCTTATTTTTAATCTTAATATAGATAATTCATGATTATTTCAAATCAAGTCTGTAAGTATAGTTATCATATATAATATCAGTTCCATGTTTTTTAAAACTACCTTCTTTTTCAATATAAAAATTAAGTTTTCTTAATACAGCATTTGAACCTGGATTTTGTTTTGCTACACTAGCTGTAATTTTTCTACCACCATTTATATAGCAAAAATCAATGAGTGCTTTTATCATTTCTGTAGCATAGCCTTGACGCCAATATTTTTTATGAATAGCATATCCTAAATCCCAATGTTTTTTGTCATCACTTGGCACTGTGCTACATGTTCCAATGTAATCGCCTGTTTCCTTTGAAACTGCAATAAAGTAAAAGCACCCATCATAAATTTCTACATTTTCTTTCCATTTGAGATATGTATCATCTGCTTTATCACGAGGCGGGTCTGATAGATATTTCCCCATTTCATCATCCAACCATATATCTAAGCAAAATGTAGTATCTTTTTTCTTAGTGCTTTTAATAATTAATCTATTTGTTTCTAAGTTATTTACTATCATAATTAATAATACCCCCTATATCCTTTTCAAAGATTTACTTTTTATACTTTCTTGCTCGAACAATTATTACATCTGGTTTTTCACCAACCCCATAACATTCTTCATAAAAGCCATCTATTATAAACCCACTTTCAAAGCATAGATTAAAAATATCTTGTAATGAACGATGATAATAACATTGTAATTGAGGTTGACCTGTAATAGCCTCCCCCTTATAACTATGAGCAGTTAAATACTTATCAGTTAATGTCACAAAACAAGGATGTTGTGTAGCAAATACAAAAACACCATTTTCCGTAAGTAAGTCATTGACACACTTAAATAAAAGGGTAATATCAATGATATCCATTATAGCCATGTTGGAAACAGCTTTAGTATATGATCTATCCTTTTTTAGTGAATGAAGTTCTTGTTCATTAGTTGCATCTATAACATAGAATTCAATTTTATCTTTATATTTCTGTTGTCTTTTTTCTGCTAAGGTTACCATTTTAGGACTGTAATCAAAAGCAACAACATCTGCGCCTTTCTCTGCAATATAAGCAGAGTAATTACCATTTCCACAGGCAATATCAAGTATAAAATCATTTTCCTTAATATCAAGAAGTTCACTTACTTTTGGTCTGATAACTTCTCTATGAAATTCATTAGAGTCATCTCCCATACGATTATCCCAAAACTGAGCATTGGCTTCCCAAGCCTTTAAACTATCATCAACTGAATGTCCACTCATAATTACATTCCTCCATGTAAATTTCATATTTGTAATGTATAGTAGTATTAAACCATTTATTCTACTGAATGGCAATATACAAATAACAATGTGGCTCTCCGTCTTTTGTATATTCACCTGGAACAGTGCTTTCATAATCTTCGGTAAAAGTTCTCTTTATATCACCAGATTTTTTACTCAATTTATATGTTCAATGAGTAATATATTAAGATTGAGAGCTAATTAAAACCAACTGTGATAATAAGAACTTTTTAACAACATAATCATATCCTAAACGACACTTTTCCTTTTATTAAGAATGTGGTATGTTATATAATGTCGAAACTTGCAGAGCGTTTTTAAAGGAGTGATTATTGTTGAAAACAGATAAAGTAACTGAAAAAGTAGTAAAAGGAAAGAAAGTTTATATTGTAGAAAATCATCACGAAGTTATAATTCCATGGTCAGAATATGCTTCTAATAATGAAACTGCACCAGTATTATTAACTTTTGACCACCATATGGATACCCGTAGTGCATTTTACAGACATTCTTGTAAGGTTGGTGGCGTAGAATGGAGAACTGTAAGAGAGCAATTGATCGCAACTGCAGATATAAATGAATCAAGTACAATTTCATCATCATTAGATAAGCTTTCAAATGATGAGCATATAGATTTTGCATTACAAACAGGTATGATATCAGATGCAGTAGTATTTAGCCTACTGAATGCAGGTATTTGCAGAGATTATGGCAATAGTAAAATATACTATATAGATCCTTGTTGCACTAGCAAATGTAAAAAAAGTTTACATAGCGATAAGTGCCAAATTGATGTATATGATAATGTAATAGAAGGAACGGAACTATTGTTTAAATTAAATAAGATAAATAATTTTATACCTGATTTTTTTATCTCCAATAGAATAAACAAGAAATTTATTTTAGATATTGATTTAGATTGCTTTCATACTAAAAAAGCTATTAATGCTGTGGACATGTCTATTTTTAACTATTTAGTAAATAATGCAGAAATAATTACTATAGCAACGGAAGGATCTTATGTTGAGTTAGAAAAAAAGGACAATGATATAAATGATAAGTATCTTTTAGAAAAGTTATTAGTACATATAGAAAATGCTATAGAAACAGAGGAAAATAATAAAAGATTTAAATCCTCTATATACAATGACATAAGCGAACTTACTACAGTATCTTAAATAGGTCATTGGATTAGAATTTATCGCTACTAAAATCACAAGTGAGGTGAAATGGAAATAGATTTTTAAATTGAAAAGTCTATCCTCACTGTGAAAGCGAGTTAACATAACCCTACTCATTATTCTATAGCATTTAAAGTAATTTTATTATTTTCTTTGGCTTTGAATAAGTATAATTTTCATCTTCCATAGACTTATGTATATCTTCAGGAAAGCCATTCTTATCATAGCCTGAACCATTTACGTGAATTTCTTTAACGCTATTAAGTGGTAACTGAAGAATATAATCATAAACATCCCAACCATTATATAGAGCAGTAATTTTTGCATGTGTTAAATCTAATAAAAATGATACATCGTTCTCATTTAGTACACGATTAATTTGTTCTGGCATAGAATTTGGAATTTTATGAAATGGATTTCTCCATTAAAAACAAATCAAACTCACCATTGTTTTTTTTGGTAAAAACTTTAAATCCAACTTTCTTCCAAAAATCTAAAGCCTTAGTATTTTCTTTTATTACACCCAATTGAAGTATCGTTTTGCTATTTTTTTTACATACATCAAATAAAGTATTAACAATTAGATTTCCTATCCCTGTATTATGCTTATTTATGTTAATTTCTAACAATCCAATCCAAATTGTATTTTTATTATTCTTATCTTGAAAACTATATCCATCGATAATATCCAATACTGCAACTAACTCATTATGAATATTGTATATACTTATAAAATGCTTGTGAGTAATATCTGTGAAAGGTGGTGTATCCTCAACATCTCTTTTTACATTTTCCATAGTGATGGGATAATTATTAGATAGTTTTGCATACTCTTCATTACCTTTATATAAATTAAATATATCTTCATAATTATTGTCTTTAACTTCTAAATGATTCAAGTTCAATTCTTGTTTGATATCCTCTAATAACATTCATTTATTCCCCCCATAAATTACTATTTAACAGTTAGCTTTACCAAAATTAATCTGAATTTTATATTAATTAGTAATTATTATACCTTATATGAATTACTTGGTAAATCATTTAAACATAAAAAATACTCAACCATATTGTACCTTATGGTTGAGTAACTTTATATTCTACACATTATATCTTATTTATTAATTATCTAATCCTAAAGTTCATACAAAATATAAGGCTTATTACATAGTAAGCTCATAGAATAAGAAAAACTTCTTTATTATCAATCTGTAAGCTTTATATATAAAAATAGCTAGTACATATTCTTAAATATCTCTACAATTAATATACGAAACTTTCTGCTTTTTGGGTTTTTTCTATTAGGTTTGAGTATACTTTTGATTTATTTAAAAGTTCTATATGAGTTCCTTCTCTTTCAACTTTGCCATTATCAATAACTACAATTTTATCTACATTTTCTATGGATTTTAATCTATGTGAAATTATGATAACAGTTTTATTTTTTATTAGTTTGTTTAAGCTTTCCTGTATCTTTTCTTCATTATCTACATCAAGACTTGCAGCTATTTCATCAAGAAGAAGTATTGGTGCATCTTTAAGAAACGCTCTTGCAATTGAAAGTCTCTGTCTCTCACCACCAGAAAGTTCTGCTCCATTTTCTCCAATAAGAGTATCGTAGCCATTTTCCATTTTCTTAATAAAATCAGTACACCCTGCAAGCTTAGCAGCTTCTTTTACTTCTGCATCTGTAGCATTTTTATTTCCTATCCTTATATTTTCCATAACTGATGAATTAAATAAGGTTACGTCCTGGAATACAATAGAAATATTATCAAAAAGAGAATCCGTAGAAATTTCTTTTATGTCTTTTCCACAAATCATAATTTTCCCTTTATCATAGTCATAGAGTCTTGAGACAAGTCTTAGGATACTAGTTTTACCACATCCACTTGCCCCTACAATAGCAGTAACTTGTCCCTGTTTTGCTACAAAGCTTACATCTTTTAGTATAGGAGTATCCTTGTCATAAGAAAAAGAAACATTTTCAAGTTGAATATCAAAGTTTTTAAGTTTCGTATCTTTTCCTTTTTGAGTTTTAAATTTTCTTATATCTTTGATTCTTTTTATCTTAGGATCAAGATAGAAGATTTCTCCAAGTAATTCTTCTATACCATCCACCATATCCTTGATTTTGATAGCGGCAAGAAGATAACCGATAAGATAAATAATATTTATTTCTCCATTCATAAGAAGCATAATACCTATAAGAATACAACTAGCAATACTTATAAAGCCAAAAGCAGATGAGAAGCCTAAAATTCGTATAAGTTTGTTGTTTTCTTTTATATGAACCTTTTCGCTTTCTTCCATTTCTTTATACAAATTTTTCTTTATATCCGAAGATAGATTAAAACTTTGAATTTCCTGTTGAAGCTCAATTCCCTCCTGAAAACTCTCGGAATTTTCTCTAAGAATGTTATAGTACTTTTTATGTCCTTTAATCTGAACTTTCTTTGAAATATAGATAAATGTAAAACTTAGAACAATAGGAATAATTACAGCAAGAGCAAGTTTTACATTTCCCATAAGCATCATAATGGAAATAATGGGGAAAAAAATATAAAAACCGTATACTTTAGGAATAGCATGGCTCATAGCATGTTCTATGCCTTCAACATCAGACATAATTGTCTGTGAAAGATCAGATAAATCATGCTTTGAAAAATAAGAAAGAGGAAGCCTTGAGAGACTTTCTGCAATTCCTGTTCTAAGATTTGCCGATTCCTTATATGTGGCGTTAAACATTGCATCATATTCAAGTCTAAGAAAAATATATATAAGTATTGAAACAGCAATAGCAAGTCCTATATAAATGGCAGAACTTTTCAGATTACCTGTAAGAATACCTTCAAGGAAAAACATCATAAGCATAACAGGAAGCATATTCATGCAAAATATCATAAAGCAAAGGAAAGTTGATTTAACCAAATCTTTTGCGCCGTTATCTGTTATGGCAAATTTTTGTTTATAAAAATTTTTCATGATATAACCCTCCATTCATTAGCTTTATGATAAAGATCTTGTAAATTTCTATACTTGCCATTACTTATCATAAGTTTTTCGTCTGTACCACGTTCAACAACTTTTCCATTTTCAAGAACGAGGATTTCATCTACATCCTTAATGCTTGAAAGCCTATGAGCAATCATTATAACTGTTTTATCTCTCATTAGATTTTTAAATGCCCTTTGTAATTCGTATTCATTATCAGGATCTATAGAAGCACTTGCTTCGTCCATAATTATAATCTTTGAGTCTTTTAAAATAGCTCTTGCAATGGCAATTCTCTGTTTTTCTCCACCGGATAGATAAACTCCCTTACTACCAATAATTGTATTCTCTCTTTCAGGAAATTTATCCAGTATGGAAGCGCATCCAGCTATTTCAAGTGCCTTTAAAACTTCTTCTCGCTTAGCACTTTTTCTTGCCAGTGCTACATTTTCATAGATAGATTTTTTAAAAAGCTTTGTGTTTTGAAATATAAAAGAAATATTTTCTGTAATAGTTTCCTTGGTGTAGTTTTCAATAGGTTTTCCTCCTATTTTTATACTACCATTATCAACTTTGTAAAAACCTGAAAGAAGCTTTGCTATAGTACTTTTACCACTTCCTGAAGTTCCTACAAGTGCATAGGATTTGCCTTCCTTAATTTTAAGATTAAAGTTTTTAAGAACAGGATTTTCTTTATATCCAAAACTTACATTATCAAACTCAATATCATAACTTGGAATATAGGTATCATTTCCAAAAACAAGACTGTCTTTTCCCATATCATTAAACATTTTTTCAAGAGTAGTTACTGCATAGCTTGCATCAAAAATGTTTTTACCAGCCCACATCATTTTCTGCATGGAATTAAATATTACTCCACTTAAAAACAGAGTCATAATAAGGTCCACAGTTAAAATCAAAGGACTTATCTGAATAGATTTAAAAATGGTTACAGGAATAAGTAATATTGCCATAAGACTAAAGAAAATCCATTGGTATGGAACATAGTCTTTCTTACAACTTATGGAATACTCATAGGCACACTTTGAATAATCATTAATAGCTTTATGAAGTGATTTAAATGATGAAACGTCTGCACCAAAAATCTTAACAACCTGCATACCACGTACATATTCAACGGATTCGGAACTTAAAAGTTCAAGAGCTTTCTGGTAACGTTCCATAAAATCATTTCCACTCATCATTCTTTTGAAAAAGATAATTCCGATGAATGTAACTAAGACAAGAGTTATTCCAACTCTTAAACTTACAATAAATCCTAAAATAATTGAAAGTATTGGAATGATAAAAACACGAGAACTGTCAGGAATTAGATGTGCCACAGCAGTATGAGTCTGAGCAGCATTGTCATCAATAATCTTTCTTATAGCTCCTGAAGAATTAAGATCAAAAAATCTAAAACTTGCATTAGATAATCCGTCAATTCCTTTCTTTCTAAGGTTTGTCTCAAGTCCAAAACCTAAGATATGAGAGAAATATGCTGATAGGAAATAAAATAGTGAACCAACTATAAATGCAAAAGTTGTTTTTATTGCAAAAGTCTTTGCCAAACTAAGATTACTTATTACTATAAGCGTTTCCAAAAACTTATAAACATAATAATATCCTAGCACTACGGAAATTGCGGATATAGCGGAAACAAACATTGCAACAAAACTTAAATACCTTTTTTCAGGTATATACGCAAAAAGTTTTTCGTATACGTTCATAACTACCTCCTAAAATAATACTTAGCTTAAAATATTAAGGTGGGACAAGATATTTTTACCTTTTAAACCATATCTTATAAATTAATCAATATATAACCTACGTTTATATAGTATCATCTATATAAATGTGCTACAATGGATCTAGCTTAAAAATGTCTAATCAAGTGATTGTCTAATCCAGTGATTATTAAGGAGGTGCTATATGTATTTTGAAGATATTATAAAAAAGTACACTTCTTTGGAATGTGTAAATATAAATAAATTCAGTCCGGCTGGTAAAACCTTTTATGATGATAATGAATTTTATAATGGATATTGCTGGATTTATATTGGTAAAAATTTTATAATAGATATTCATTCTTTTTTTATAAAAAAAGAATATGTTATAACCAATATTCCTAATATGACTGAGTATATATTCTTAATATCAAATTATATTATTTCTGGAAGTGGAGAATGGCTTAATCCCTATCAGAGTATAGAACCTACTTCTATGCTTATTATGGAAACAAGTAATTTAAATCAAAGATATGTCTTACATGGTAATAGCATCTATAGAAGTGTTGGTTTAAAATTCGAAGAATCTCTTATTGAAGAATACGTTGTGAACAGAATGAATATTAAAAAAGATGATGTATTAAAATTTTTTCTTGAAACTCAAAACAGTGCAACAAAATTGATTGGAAAACTTGCTAAAGAAATTCTTGAATGTAAACTTGATGGAATAGCAGCAGAACTTTTTTTTGAAGCAAAAGCAAAGGAATGGCTTGGCATTACACTTGATTCCTATGAGAAAAAAATAAAAGAAAAGATTATACCTGAAAATGATACAAAATCTATGGAAAGTGTTGCAAAATATATCAGTGATCATTATGCTTTTGATATTCCACAGGAATTTTTAGAAAAAATTTGTATGATGAGTGGAACAAAATTAAAGCAAACTTTTAAGCAAAAATATAATATGACAATTACAGAATTTATACAGAGAAAAAGAATAAATATAGCTGAAAATCTACTTCTTACAACAAATCTTAAAATAAGAGATGTAGCAAAAGCTGTAGGATACAAATCTCCAAACAGATTTACAACGTTATTTAAACGATATAAAGGTCTATATCCTAAGGATGTAAGAAAATATGTTAAGGATAACCTGTAAATTATAAATGCAACAATTTGGAAAATACAGTTCTAAAAAAACATAACAATAATTAATAAAAAATTGAATAAGCTTCATATGAAGGATATTATAAAAATAGCTAATAAAACTTAATGTGTTGTATTAGCTGTTTTAAGGTATATGGTTTTATAAAGCCAGTAACTACTGTAAAAATTGTGTAAGTTGATATATGAAGTAAAACCATTACATTTTTAATTACTATATATAAGATAAAACATAATAGCCATGCATATAATCCCAATAATAAAAAATATGCTTGCACCTTTTAAACTAGTGGTAAATAATTCACTAGGATTGTCCTTAAAATAAGCAATTTTTATTTTATCTCCTATTTGAGCAGACATAGGGACTTGAACTCTATTTGAAGATATATAATATTTGCTATCTACCCTAAACTTTACAATAGCCAGTCTGGAATTGTTTTTTTTCATGGGTTCTGGTACAACGGTTTTTGTATCAACGATTAATCCTGTTGTATAGCTTATTAGTTTTCTATTTATAATATAAACAATAAACTGATATGCAGAATATACTATTGAAGCTATTGCAGTAACCCCAAAAATAAAAATCCCTTGTGTATTTTGTGCCATTTAATCACCATCCTAGTATTCTTTATTTTTAATAATTTTGTTTGAGACTACAATACCAAAACTAATAGATACACATATCATTAATAATGATAAACCTGCAATCAATAATGTGGAGCTATTCTTAATATTAGATATTAACTGTAAATTATCTCTAAAATGATTTATAATAAAAGCCGTTAAGAATGGAGCTATAAAAATTATACCTGCACTAATTATTTGCAACTTAACATAACCAAATTTAAATGTCATAGGAATATAAATTCCAAAAAATATTTCTATTAATACAAAATATAGCAGTATGACTTTTATATCTATTTTACCTACACATGTAACTGGAACTTTGGATAATATTAAAAATAAAGTTGTAGTTACTATAAAAGTAAAGTTAACAACAACATATTTGGCCATAACAACCCTACTACATTTCATAGGTGTTATTTTCAAGTAAACCTGACCTTTTTGTTTCATTTCCTCTAAGGATATTGAATGATATACCATAAATGTTATCATTAATACTAAAATACCATAAAGGATATTTCCGTTTTTTTGAAATAGAGGTGTATTATATGAAATAAATATAGGAGCTATGATAATAAATAAAAAAATGGTTAATAAATATTTCTTTATTAATAAAAAATCTTTCTTAAATAAATTATAAATTTCGTTCACGGCTATTCCTCCCCTACTAGTGCCAAAAATATATCCTCTAAATTGCTTTTTTCTATAATAATATTTGAATTTAGTGATTGTATTTTATGAAAATTTTTTGTAATACCTGTGAAACCATATCTCGATTGATTAAGTATTTTAAAAGGAACTTCCTTTATTTTTTCAAGATCATCTAAGGAACCTTTTATTAAACGATAGGATTCTATTAAATCATCCTTTCCTAATTGTTCTATAACCTTTCCATTATCAATAATTATGATTTCATCTGCACAACGTTCTAAATCACTAGTAATATGTGTTGAGAAAAAGACACTCTTTCCTTCTTCTTGAACAAATTCATTTAATATATCCATTAATTCTTTTCGTATTTCTGGATCAAGGCCAGAAGTTGGTTCATCCATAATAAGAAAATCCGCTCCATGGGATAAAGCTAGAGCTAAAGAATATTTAAGCTTCATTCCTTTTGATAAAGTTGATATAACTTGTTTGGAATCTAAGTTGAATTTTTTTAGATATTTTTCATAAGCTCTCTGATCCCAAGTATTATAACAATTAGCAATTACGTTTTTCATATCATTTAAAGTTAGATTTTCATAAAAAAATCCATCATCTAATACAACTCCTATCTTATTCTTTATAGAAGCTTCATCCTTTCCATATTTGTTTGAAAAGAACGTGATTTCTCCACTATCTTTTTTTAATAAACCTAACAAAATCTTTATTAATGTAGTTTTCCCAGCACCATTTTTTCCAAGAAATCCAGTAATGCAATTTTCCTGAATATTAAAAGATACGTTGTTAAGTGTAAAATTTTTAAATGTTTTTGAAATACCGCATACGTTTAAGACATCTGCCATGACTTACCCCTCCTCATATATAATATCCATCATGTCCACAAGCTCTTTTTTACTAATTCCCATGCTTTTGGCTGTAGATACCATATCAAACATTTTATCCTCAACTATTAGTCTTTTTGTATCTTGCATTAGATCAGTATTTCCAGCTAATACAAAAGTTCCTTTACCTGCTTGACTTTTGACAAATCCCTCTTTTTCCAATTCATCATAAACTCGACGGATTGTTAAGACACTGACTTTGAGATCAGTTGAAAAATTACGGATAGAGGGTAACAACTCTTGGTTTTTTAGTTCACCTTTTAATATTGCTGACTTTATTTGATCTTTAATTTGTTTATATAAAGGTTTTTCAGACGTATTTGAAAGAACAATATTCAATGTATCACCCCAAACTGTATATATTTATACATCACAGTATACACATCAAACACAATAATGTCAAGAAAATTATTTATAATATTCAGATAGTTTCTGTATAAATAAAATATCTTGTCATATCGTTATATAATTAAGCTTGATATATTCCATTCAAAGTAGCAGGACTTACAATAGAGGAAATTAAGAATCTAAAAAAAGGATTATAGACTGCAATCACTGCAGTTTATAATCCTTTTTATTTTTCTTATTTCTTGTAAGATAATTTGCGTAGATTTTTTTATTATAATATTTGTAGATTTTGCGTTATATACTCATTACTTAATATTAAATAATAATTCACTATAGTGAATTCCATATTCATCAAAGATAATTCTTAATGTCTGAAGTTTTGCTTCAGTATTTAAATTTTTCTCTATAAATACATCATTTGCTACTTTAAAAGCCTTTCTAAGATCATTATCTTCATTTGAAAATCTTTTATTTAAATATTCCTGATTAAACTCTTTTTTAGTTAATCTTATAAATGGGATTGGATTTATTTCATATAATAATGAACAGATATTTTCATACAGTTCTGTCCAATTTTTAACCTTAACACTATCTTCTCTAAAAGTAAATCTTTCTACTTTACTATTAGTAAAATCATCATCATCATCTAAACTAAAAATATTATTATTTTCATCTTCAAGAGAATAATCAATTATAGGATATTCCCATATTTGAGATGCTATTTTAAATAATTGTTTTGCTCTTACTTTTATAGTATCTTCATTCCAGTAATCTATTTCTGTTAAATACTTATTTAACTTTAATCTACTATCTTTAAACCCTTTTTCCATATCTCTTTTTTCAATAAAAGATTTGTTGCTTAAACTTGAATTATATCCTGTTAGGGTTAAATTTCCTATGGTACCAATATATTTTGTATGTAGTTCATTATAATTTTCACCTAATGAAGTTTTCCAAGCTATGCTCAGGGTCTGAGGCATAATATGTTCAATGCTTAACTTTTTATCATTAATTAAATTTTCTATATCTACCTTTTCATTATTATCATAGTTTTCTAATTTCTCTAGTAGATAAATTTTATTTTTACTTTTCCAACTATAAATATCACATTCTACAAAATTTAATTTAAATTCTTCTTCATTAGGAAATCTTTGAGAAGATTTTTTATTAGTTAAAACATATTTAAAAACATTTACATATTGTTCAGTATAATTCGGTATTTTTTTAATTTCTTTACTTAGATTCATAAAGACCTTGTTTAAAGCATTTGTAGGTGCTTTACATATTATACGTCTAAAAATATACGATTCAATTACTTTAAGAATATCTAATAAATTATCTTTACTAATTATGTTATTATGGTAATCATCAAAAACTTCTAATAAAAATGGATATGAAACTGTAACTTCTAATTTATTAATATGTTTAATAATTTCATCTACTTCTTTAATTCTTGTGTTATTACTAATAAGTGATTTATAGTATACTGAGAATTTTAACATATCCTTTAAACATGTTTCTATATCAATTTTACTTTCTTCAACATATCTCTTAAAATTAATGTATATCTTATTGATATTAGGAATTTTATTTTCCTTCATTGTTAAATAATATCTTATAAATTGAGTTACTTGGTAGTTAGTGTTTTTTTCAACTTTGTTCCAATAATTATTGTATAATTCTTCCTGCTTTTTAGATGTTTGATTCATTAATATAAAGTTTCTTACTTTGTCTGCATCTGTTAAATCTAGACCTGTTGAATTAAGACTTTCAAAGATAAGTTGTGGATCGTCTTCACCGTTTTTTAATTCAATTTCAACTATCATAAGTCTTTCAATTGCAGAGTACAGTTCATCAATAGTAATCTCTCCATTAATTATTCTTTCATAAAAATATCGATAATTTAATATTATATTTGATTCTTCAAATAATTCATCTTTTTTAAATAGACTTTCAAAGGCCGTTCTATCTTCTTTTATTGGTTTTAATTTTATTTTGCACTCGTCATTACAATATTGATTTATCAAATATTGATTTAATATTTTCTCTTTAATTATAGTATTTGACCTTAATCTACCTTTATTTAACAAGTCATAGATAGCAAGTAAAAGTAATGATATTGTAGTAGTTCTTTGTTGACCATCTATAATTAAATACTCTCTAGTTCTAGCATTATCATTATATATTGAAACTATTGTTCCAAAAAAGTGTGTCCTATAATTATTTTTAATCATATTAACTAAATCATCATATAATTGTTTACATTGTTCCTTTTGCCAATCATAATTTCTCTGATAAACTGGTATAACAAAATTTGTATCAGATGATTCTAAAAATCTTATCATATATTTCTCATTAGCTTTCATTTTACCCCAACCCCTATCCTTTTATAAATAATGGTTAGTGATAATTTAAAAGTATATTTTAATCACTAACCTCTATGTAATTAATTATGTATTTGTCAATAATTTTATCTTAATTTCTTTATTTTTAAAATTAATAAGCTAACATAGTTATCTTTAACAATATAATATAAAATTTCTTCTAATCCAAGTTGCAGAGGAGTTTATTTTGTTCTTATCTAGTTTTATTCCTACGTTACTTATTATAATTCCCTATAAATTTCTATTCCATATCTCTCTATCTGTAATTTTATTTCTGTATTCATACTATCTAAAAAAACAATATCTAAGGAATATATCCCTACAATCTCATCTAAATCTTGTGCTACAGTACCTTTATATTTTTTATCACATAAAATTGCAAGATCTATATCAGAATTATAATTATAGTTATCCTTTGCTCTTGACCCAAATAGCACAACCTTTTTTATATATTTATTGTTTTTAAAATATGAAGTTAAGTTTTTGTATACTTTTTCCTCTATTCCATACATCTTATAACTTCTCCATTGATATTTTATTTAAAAGATTTTCTATAGCTCCTAAGTATCTTTCTATTATGTCATTTTTTATAGCTTCGTAATCATCTTCATCATATATATGTGCAGTTGAATTTCTTGCAAGTAATATATCATTCCAAATAACCATATCTTCTATTAATCCTTCTTTGAAAGCCTGTTTATAGCAACCTCTTGGATTATTTATTTCAAGTCCATCAGCTTTAAAAATTTTAGAAAGTAACTTCCATACTAAATCCTCTAAAGTTTCATATTTTTTTATTATAGAATCCCTATAAACTTCTAATGTTATGTCATCTGCATTTTCTAATTTTAAATAGTTATCTCTTATATTTTTTAAATGCGTAAGCATTCTATATGTATAATTATAAGTTAAGTTAATTGATTCATCATATTTATCTAAGATCCCATTCATTATAATCGCCTTCTTTCTAGCTTAACTTTATCTATATAGTTCAGTTTTCTATTATTAATTCTAACATAATGGAATATAAATATACATAATTATTACTTCATGTTTAAAATTGATTTCTATATTAAGTTAGGATAGCTAATATTCTACGTCCATTACTCATTAATTATTGACACCACTAATAAAATACCGTAATATCAAGATAACAATAGAACTTAAAGGAGAATTCCTATGAATACTCAAAAAGAAGTAGAGCTATATGAGCAAAGAAAATTTGCAATACTAGATAGAGTTAGTGACCTTGAAAATGCTGAACAAAAAGGATTACAACAAGGATTAAAGAAAGGGTTGCAACAAGGGAAAATGGAAGGTATGGTTGCAGCTGCTAAGAACCTTTTAGTTATGAATATGGATTTAGAAGTTATATCCAAGGCAACAGGACTTACAATAGATGAAATTAAAAATCTAAAGAAAGGATTATAGACTGCAATCACTGCAGTCTATAATCCTTTCTTATATTGTTTTTAAATTTTACCCTATATTATTTCTTCTCAATTCTTTACCATCATTTTTGATCTAAACACATGATTTTCTCTTACTTTGTTAAATTTATCATTTTCAACTATTGAACCATCATCCATTAATATTACTTCATCGAACTTATCCAGATTCATACCCAAATTATGTGTAACCATTATAATTGTCTTGTTCTCTAACTCAAACAATATATCCATGACTTTCTTTAAGGTTCCAGCATCCATGGCTGAAAAAGGCTCATCCATGATTAAAACATCATTTCCACTTACTAAAGATCTGATAAATGATGTAAGCTGTTTTTCACCACCGCTTAAGTCACTGCAATTTTCCTTATGTTTTATCTTATCTAGTATACTATTACTATAGTTATTCAGAATTTCACTAAAAGAACTGCGTGAATATGAGCCAAATACCGTAACATTATTTTCAAAACTTTCTCTGTATATATGCTCCTGCTGGCTTATACACATTACAATATCATCAATATTCAAACTTGCAATATTACATCCATCCATACTTATTTCGCCACTATCAGGCATTTCATATTTCATAAGTAAATTTATCATAGTAGATTTTCCTGAACCACTATGACCAATAATGGCATATTTCTTTCCTTTTTCAAAACAACAACATATGTTGTTCAAGTTAAAATTATCGTAGGAAAGACATACATTCTTCATAGTTATTTTGTCTTTAAAGTTAGAAAGTTTATGCAGATTTTTCTGTTGCTGTCTATTGATGTTTATAGCTTCTATAAATTTTTCCTTTACCGTTCTCCTAGAATTTATGAAATCTATTTTGTTTAAAGCTTCTTGAAGTGGACCTATGAAATATGCAGAATAGCTGAAAACAGCAAGTACCATACCAGCAGTTAAATCCCCTCGTATAAGTAATAAAGCTACAATAATAAACACCATGAGCTCCATAATCTTTATTCCAAAAACTTCCATAGACATTGAAAATATACCAAACAAACCCCTTTTAATTTTTGCCGCAGTCATTTTATCTACAGCTTTATTATGTTGTTGTAGAACAAATCTTCTGGTATTATTGTTTATAATCTTAATACCTTCTAGATAATCCTTTACAGAGATGGTATATTGCCCAGTAGCTTCCATAGACATATTTCCAAGCTGTCCATTTCTCTTTTTAAATATCTTTGGAATAAAAATTACTATTACTGACATGACAAAAATAGATAAGGCAACTCTCCAGTCAATGCACAAATACATTACAACTGCATATATACATATCTTTATTACTACATTTATAAGACTAATTACTGGTTGCATATATTCTTCTACAATAACATCAATATTATTTGTTTCTATGGATATATATTCTCCTACATTTTTATTTCTAAACCATCTATAATCTGTTTCAACCAGTGAATCAAAAAAATCTGTCTGAATCATACTTCTCATTGATGACTTCCAGCTCTCCTCCATTATACTGGACAAATATGAAAATATACATATTGCTGCCACACATAATGCAAACAGCATTACCATATTAAAAAGAGTATTGTTTGAATATTCAGAACTAAATAATTTATCTACAAGCTTCTTTTCAAAATTTGGTACCAGAGCTATACTTATAGCAGCAAATATGCCAAATAAGATTTCAGCACTTATTAAACCTTTTATCTTCCAAATATATTTTTTCATTTTTTCCTGTATCCCCTGTATTTTTTATTTATTCATTGCCAACTTATGATTAAACACATAATTTTCTCTGACCTTGTGAAACATTCCCTTTTCAACTATTGAACCTTCATCCATTAATATTACTTCATCAAACTTATCCAGATTCATACCCAAATTATGTGTAACCATTATAATTGTCTTGTCCTCTAACTCAAACAATATATCCATGACTTTCTTTAAGGTTCCAGCATCCATGGCTGAAAAAGGCTCATCCATGATTAAAACATCGTTTCCACTTACTAAAGATCTGATAAATGATGTAAGCTGTTTTTCACCACCACTTAAGTCACTGCAGTTTTCCTTACTTTTTATCTTATCTATTATACTATTGTCATATTTATTCAACACTTCACTGAAAGTACTGTGTGAATATGAGCCAAATACCGTAACATTATTTTCAAAACTTTCTCTGTATATATGCTCCTGCTGGCTTATGCACATTACAATATCATCAATATTCAAACTTGCAATACTACATCCATCTATACTTATTTCACCACTGTCAGGTATTTCGTATTTCATAAGTAAATTTATCATAGTAGATTTTCCTGAACCACTATGACCAATAATGGCATACTTCTTTCCTTTTTTAAAATTGCAACATATATTGTTCAAGTTAAAATTATCGTAGGAAAGACATACATTCTCCATAGTTATTTTGTCCTTAAACTTTGAGATTTCAGTCGGTTTAAGGTTATTTTCGTTGATATAGTTTATATAGCTTGAAAATCTATTCTTTACGTCTTTTGTAGAATTTAAAGTTGTTATATCATATAGAAAATCCTCAAAAGGCCCTATAAAACAATGGGAATATGAAAATATAGCCAATGCAGTTCCTACGCTTATTTCTCTTTTTATTATAAGTATGCCTACAAGCAAAAATACAATTATCTCCATAAATTTCGTTCCAGAATCATATATCAATGTTGTAAAAGCCTTAAAAATGCCAAAGTTTTTTATAGCTTCAGAAGTTCTGCATACACTACTTTTATGCTGTTTCTTTATTTTTTCACGAGTATTATCATTTATAAGTTTAAAACCCTCTAAATAATCTTTAACCTGTGATGTGTACCTGCCCTGTTGTTCCACATGTTTTTTTCTTACTTTTGCCAATGGCTTTTCAAATAATTTAGGTATAATACATATTACTATTGACATGGAAAACATAATAATAGCTATTTTCCAGTTAATATAAAAACATATTGAAAATGCATATATGCATATTATACTTATGGGTCTAAATAAATCTATTAAAGGCTGAAAATAATCTCCTATGAGTATAGCTATATCCGTATTCTGCATAGATATATACTCACCTATATCTTTCTTCTTAAATATGTTATAACCCATTTTTGAAAATGAATTAAAGAGATCCTTCTGCATATGCTCTCTCATTTTATTAATACGGAGTATGGTATACCTTAAACTTAACCAAGAACAGAGACAATACACAAAAATACAAATTGCCACAACAAATATTATATGAATAAAACTGTTTTGTACATTATTTCCTTTTTGCATTTTATCTAAAAGCAGTTTTTGCATATATGGAACTGCTGCTATGGAAAGAGTAGCCAAAATTTCAAATATGTATTGCAGGATTATATAACCTTTTACATTACTTATATACTTTTTCATTACAAATGTGCTCCTAACTATATTTTGTTATGTGTTTTCATATAAATCTTTTCTAACTTTGGTGCTTTCACATGCCAAGTAGGAGGGTTTATACATATCTTTATCTTCTAAATAAGCCTGTTTCTATTAAGATTATCATATTCACTTATTTTGTCAATATATAATATTATTGGTTAATACTATTATATTTAACATATTATAAAAAATATATATTTTTTAATGTATATATATTTCATAAACCATATACATTGTACTTCTGCTATTTTTGTTCAAAAATATCCTAAAGTAATTTTACACTAACTATACATAATACTTCATATTTAAAATTGATTTCTATATTAAGTTAGGATAGCTAATATTCTACGTCCATTACTCATTAATTATTGACACCACTAATAAAATACCGTAATATCAAGATAATAATAGAACTTAAAGGAGAATTCCTATGAATACTCAAAAAGAAGTAGAGCTATATGAACAAAGAAAATTTGCAATACTAGATAGAGTTAGTGACCTTGAAAATGCTGAATAAAAAGGATTATAGACTGCAATCACTGCAGTTTATAATCCTTTTTATTTTAACAATGTCTTTATATATTTAAAATGTGTATAACAATATGAACTTTACTTAGAATAATTTAATTATTATCATAATCAGCTTGATTTTTATTATAATCAAGTTGTTCTTTTTTCATAAAATATTTAAAAAGAACGATAAATGAAAAAAGAACAGAAATATTTTTAAAGACATAAAATACTTCGCCAATAAACATATTTTTTTCAGATAACAAAATATGTGCAGGCCAAAACAATAAAATATTAACTATTAAATAAATACTTATAATTAACTTAAATATTATATTTATATTAGCTTCGTACATCCATGCATAAATACAAAAACTTAAAGCAACGGAAACAAATAAGCAAAGAATTCGTGGTAAAAAGTGAGACTTTTCAATATCTTGCCACCAAAAACATAATAAGATTTTTTTTAGTATGTTTAATATATTAACCTTTCTTACCATTATTAACCCACCATTCTTAAAAATACTAATATTTTATATTATATAATTGTTGAGCCCCTTCATCTCCTTTCTCTGCTCTTTTTTTAATAAGTCAGTATTAGTTATTATATAAGTTTTATTTTTATCAAAATCACCAACTTTTGAAAAATAAAATTCATATTATTTACTATGTATATATTGGAATTTTAATAAAAAAATGTTAATATACGTATTATATTATGAATTTATCAATAAAACAACGGTGTCCCTATAAATATTTGTTTTCTTTGAGTTATAAAACAATATTAATATATATTTATTTTTTAAAATTAGAAGATTTAAAATATAGATAACCAAGATTTTTTAAACTTATATATTATATAAAATAGAAATGAGTGAGAAAATGGACTATGTAAAATACTTACGTAATAAAATTGGTCATGATGTAATAAATCTTACAGGAGTAAATGTTTTAATAATAAATGAAAACAATCAGGTTCTGCTTCAGAAAAGAGGAACTTATCCATTTAAATGGGGATTAATTGGAGGAATTACGGAACTAGGTGAATCCCTTGAAGAAACTGCAATAAGAGAAGCAAAAGAAGAAACAGGACTAGATATTAAAGATTTACGCTTACTTGGAACAACATCAGGTGAAAATTGTTATATACACTTTCCCAATGAGGATAAAGCATATTTTATAAGTATTGGATATATAACAAAGAGTTTTAGTGGAGAATTAAAAATTGATAATATAGAAACTAAAGAATTAGAATTTTTTAGTTATGAAGATCTGCCTAGTAATATACCTAATAGCCACAGAATACTTTTAGATAAATATTTTAATGGTGACTATTAACTTTAAAATTATTTATTAATTCCATTTTACTATACATTACCTTATTTGTATAAATAAAAATTAAATGTTTATTTTATTGAAATGATATTTAAAATTACCTATAATTAAAAGAATATGTTAAACTAAGAAATTTTAAAGGGGTGATTTAAAGTTGAAAAAAGTTTATTTAGCGATTCCCTCAATGGAACACAAAGATGCATACATTGAAATGATGGAGGAATGGGAATCAACCAAAGGACATATATATCCTGGCTCTATAAAACGAAAGGAATCTGATTATAGTTCTTGGTTAGAAAGAGTAGAATCTTACAAAAAAGATGAAACATGTCCACCTAATTTAGTTCCTTCTAATACTTTCTTTTTGGTAAATGAAGATAATAAAATATTAGGAGCAATTAGTATAAGACATTATTTAAATGAACCATTGCTTAAATTTGCAGGACATATAGGTTATGGAGTTAGACCTAGTGAGAGAAGAAAAGGTTATGCAACTAAAATGTTAAAATTAGCCCTTGAAAAGTGTAAAGATATGGGGATTTTCAAGGTTCTAATAACCTGTGATAAAGATAATATTGCTTCAGCTAAAACTATTATTGTAAATGGCGGGGTCTTTGAAAACGAACTAGCTGATGAGGACGGAAGTATAGTAAAAAGGTATTGGATAACATTATAAGAACTATCGGTAGAAAGTATCAAAAGTCAATTTGGTAATTTGTAAGGAGAGTTCCCCTGCTCCAAAACTAAACTTCAAAGTTTCCGTTCATTTTTATAAAAAATAAGGCTAAGGTGAAAGAGAATTTAAAAGTTCTTAATCTTTTCTTAGCCTTAAAATATTTTAGCAGATGAAAACATTCTCTAAGTCTTTTCAATTATAAAAATTAAAATAATATCCAAGTAATGATATGGTTTAAATAAATAACACTAATGACTATTACGTCTAAGTATGGAATTTCACAAAACCTTCAGTAATTACACATTGAAATATTACAAAGATAAGTATTATTACTGATGTTATAGGAATAACTAAATAAAACTTTTTTTTGGTTTGTAAGTATTTATTCCACTCATCAATTGCTTGATTCACAAGTAGTATTGCACCTAGAAAAATATATAAAACACGTGGAATATTCACCCTTAGTATTATCAATATAAGATATATAATAGAAAACATAATAACAATTACTCTACGAGTTTTCTCCATATTATCTCTCCTTTTTATTTAAATATTTTAGATAAAAAAAGATATATTCATCATTTATTAACTAAATATATTTGATAAAAAATACCTATAATTTCTCAATTTCTTATTTATAATATTATTAATTATCATTATAAATGAGAAGTCAAAGTAAGAAAAGATATGAAAAAAAGGTATTAGATAACATTATAAGAATCATTTTAAAGAATCTATTTTAATTCCAATAACTTAGAGGACTAATATGCTTGTATTATATAATCAACTTGTTTAGTTATTCATAATATGCTAAAATTTTCTGTAAGAAACACACTTAAAATCGTGGACTAAATATCTAATTTTTATGGCGGAAACATTATGAATGATTTATTATACAGATTAATACCTATGATATTAACAATGGGAATAAGTCAAATTCTTTATTTAAAGATTGACAAAAAGTATAGAGTTACAAATAAACTAAGTTTAAAGTTACATATTAACCAGAAGTGGAAGGCATGCTTTTGTGGATGTTGCTCAATGATGAGTATATTAGTTATAGGAATTTTAGGAATATATGTTATCGATATACCATCAATAGTGTATACCATCCTATGTGGGATTATTATAGGTGTAAGTACATGTATGGTTAATGTCTTAAACCCTACTAGTAAATAAAAAATATTTAAATTAATAATTTTATAGTGTATGATATTAACAAAGTTCAGCAATAATTTTGCTGGACTTTGTTTCGTAATATATTAAAATTATTTCTCTATAATCTATTTCGTAAATTTACTGGTTATTAAGTTGATTTACGTTTTTTATATGTTGCATTAAACGAATATTTCGTACTAACTACACAATTTATAAATTAAATATTACTAAAGATTTCTTAAGAAACTCTTAAATATAAACTTTTTTATATATTATTACTGCTAAATTATTTTCTTAATATTAAAAATATTTTAAAAATAGTATTGAATTTTATTTTTAATCATGTATTATATTTATATTAAGTAAGTCTCAATCATAAGAAGTTACGTATTAAATATGAATAAGCTAAATAAAAATTTTAATATTATAGGAGATATAAACAATGATAAAAACAATTGATAGAGTGGAGGAAATAATAAATTTTGCATGGGAATTAAGTCAAGATAATTTGCGTGCCAGTTATCCGAGAATAAATTCAATAAAGGAGCTTAAAGAAGAGTTTGAAAAGGCCATCAATTTGGAAAACCGTAATATAATAGCCTATTATCACCAGGATGTGTTATACGGGGTTTGCACTTATTTTTGGATATCTGATGAAAAGTATGCACAAACATTAGGATTTTTAATAAGCGGAGATTATGACCAAATTGCAGATGAATTTATTAGTTATATAAGTAAGCAATTGCCAGGATATGAACTATTCATAGGTATGCCCTCTACTAATAAAAATGTAAATGAATATTTTATGAAAAACAATACTGAACTAATTGAATCCAGTATTGTTACCGCACTATATAATTTAGAATCACATGGAAATGAAAGCCATAATCAAGTGGAAAAGATTACATATAGTAATTTTGAAGAATATGCTGTGTTTCATGATAAATATGCCATACCATTGGGAATGTATTATAACAGCAATAATCTGCAAAAGGATATAGATCTCTTTCGTATATTTGCATTTAGAGAGAATGGAAGCATATGTGGAAGTATTTTCACAAAGGTTTTCAAAGATATAGGAGAGATTGTTGGTTTATTTATTGATAAGGAATATGAAAATAAAGGTATTGAGAACATTTTAATTAATGAAACGCTAAGGCAATTATATACTGAATTTGGTTCATTAAGAGAAATTTTATTTTTTATTGATGAAGATTGCCCAGATGAATTGAATGCAGCATTAACTGCAGGCTTTAAAATTAAAGAAAAGTATAGATGTTATAAGTGTATACTTTAGATCGTTAATTTTTTATAATTCCAACTAACAATAAGTTATTAATAATTTATGCTCATTAGTTTTCAGTATATACCTACGTATACAGAAATTACACATACTCTATAGGTTAATAAAATGAATAGGTGTATAGGAATAACCACTAGATATAGAAACGAGGTGAAGTTTAGTAGGAATTTCATATTTGTTATTTCCTTATTAAATATAAATTATGAAGAATAAAATAAAATTATTAATTATAATACCTGTTTTTCTTGTTATTGTAGGCGTACTATCAAGTAAACTTCTAGATACTAAATCAGAAGATGTACAACCTACCTCAAAGTCACCAAAGGAATTAGAGAAAAAAGATATAGGTATTAAACATATTTCTGATGATGAATATTTTAAAAAATTTGCTAAAGCAAATCATATATCAATAGAAAAAGCTAAAGCTTTAGACAAAGAAATAACCTTAAATTTTGAAAAATCCCAATGTAAGGACAGTAAAACAATATATAATGACTCTAATAATTATAATAAGGTATGTATCACAGGAGAAAGTAAAATATTAAGGGGTAAAAAAAATTCTCTATCTCTAGGAATTACTGCCGTTGCTAAAATTTATTCTAATGAATTTCATGATAAAGAATTTGTTTGTATTTCTTCTCCAATAGTAGATTCAGTATCTAATGATAATTTTAAATTTGAATCTAGTGGAGGCCATGCAGAAATTGTATGGTATGATAAATCTTCTGTATATTTAACTGATTATGGAGTTCTACATCTTAAAGCGTCCTATGCTGAAAAGTTAGGTATAAGTATTCCTAATTTAAAAGGGGCTGGTTTCTCGGGAGATTCTTTATATGATGATGATACTTATTTTTCAAAGGAAATTGAATTTACATATAAAAAGACCCTTTAAGAATAGCTTTTAAATAATTAGTAATTAATAATTCAAAAAAATCTTTAGATTTTACTCTAAAGATTTTTTTATACACTTATATTTTTTATTTGGTTTTGTAATTTTAGTAGTATATTGTTGTAGCTTATCTATTAACTCAGACTTATCTATTTCTTTCTTATTAACTGGAATTACTGCAATAATATTATTTAACTTATCTGCAATATATATATATTTATCTGACTCATAATAGCCTTCTATCATATTCCAGTAATAAATAGTATCTTTTATACTATCTTTAATATATAATCCTTGATCTTTAATATCTACATGAAATGTATTTTCAATAAAATAAGCAACTTGCTTTTTATTTAATTCAAGATCTACATATTTTCTAAAATTTTTATTTAATTGCATTATTATAATTCCTAAAATAACTATGCCTAATATACAACTCCATTTTATATAATTAGTATAAGCTACATGTATAATTTTATTTGATTCTTCTAAAATTAATGCAAGTTCGTTAATTTTTAAAGAGGAAAAAGTGTACTCATTCAAATATTCTGTAACTATAAATGTACCTACGATAACTGTTAATGTAATTGCAAAAATATATCGTATGATTTCTTTGAACTTTATTAATTTAACTTTTTTACATAAATATCTACTAGAATCTATATCAATTTTAAATTCATACATTCCTAATTCACTTCCCTTAATTCAACGTTAGAGTTTTCTGATACTATTTTAAGTAATCTATCTTTGTTATCTTTATTTAAAGGTATTAAAAAGAAAAGTTTTCTATAGCTTTGAAAAATATATAGATAATCTTTAACTTTCACTATATCTTTAACATTTTCCCAAGTGATACTCCTTTGATAAAATTCTGTTTCTATAGTAATTTTATCTGAATCAAAACTTAATATGTATTCATCTGTAAGATTATTCACGCTACAAACGCCCATATCTATCCCATAATAATTAATTGAATTTTTTCCCTTTAATACATTTTTAATATTATTCTTGATTAACTTTAGTTTACATAAATACGATACACCTGATATGATTGTAGTATAAATGAATAAACCTATTAAAATCATTCTGTATCTACCTATATTAAATGTTGATATTGAAAATAATGGAGAATCTATATATTTTAATATTAAATTTGGTAAAACAAATATATAGATTATAAGAAATAAATAATATAATAACATTCTAATAAGTATCCTTTTTTTTAATGCTTTTATTATATTAGATTTTTTACAGAACAAGTCTATATAACTTTGTTTATCATTTGAAGTGATTGAGATATTAAAACTCTTCTTGTCTTCCATGTAATCTTTCCCCCTGTTGATATTTCATATAATTTAATAAAGTCTATTTTTAGCATATACTAAAAATAGACTTTATGTTAATAATTATCGTGAAATCATCAATCTTAGATTAAAAGCAGTGTTTTTTCTCTTAATAATATCCTAAATAATAATTTAAGCCTTTTATTTTATCTGTGTTTAAAAACCATGTACTCCAACATTTCTTGCCTTTTTTTCTAACATATAATATGCTACTTTTCCTATTATAAGATATCCTATAGAAAGTATAACCAAAATTATAAATTCATGTCTTATACTAAAAATTGTATTAATATTTAATAATGTCCCTCTTAATATATCAACTCCCCATGTAAAAGGAAAAATAAAAGATATATATCTTAATGGACTAGGTAGTAACATAATAGGAAAATAAAGTCCACCTAAAAAGGGAGCCGAATTTCCAATAAAGGAAGCTAGTTGATCCCCTTCTTTAATTATTAAAGTTAAGCCAAATATAAAGAATGTCATACCAAAGGATGCTATTACAGACATTAAAAATATTCCTAACACTATAGCAATATTCATTAATGTTAGACTCTTATAACTTATAATAATTACTAAGATAATTAATGGTAATGATTCAATGGTAGTTCTAATTATGCCTAAAACGGCCCATCCTAATATATTTTCAATACATTTTATAGGACTTAAAAATATATCTTCAAACTGACCAGATTTCATATAACTTCTTAACATAAATATAGTGGACCATAATACTTCTACATATCCCCAATATACAGTTCCTATCATTAAATATTTTATATATGTTTCTATGTTCGTAGTGGGCAATCCTAAAAAACTTGAAATTCCAGTGCTTCCACTATAAAAAATGAGCAAAACGGCAGGTAATATATTAAACAAAGGATATAACAATGATCCTGCCCAATCAATTTTATACCTCTTAGCTGTATAAAAATTTGCTTTAAATATTCCTATAATTCTTACCATACTTCCCATTCTCCTTTGTTTCTTAAATTGTTCTCCACCTTTTTTAAAAGAACTAATCCCAAAATTAAATATACTATGCTTATTCCATTTAATTTTAAAAAGTCCGGAAAAATTTGTGTAAACCTTTTACCATAAAATAAATTTCTCCCTATTTTAATAGAAAAAGTTAAAGGAATTACATTAGAAATAACTCTTACATATCTAGAATACTTGTCTACACTTACCGTAGTACCAGACAATACCCCTATTAATTGTTGGATTAAAAAGTTTACAGAAGATAGTTTTTTAAAATATAGAGTCATAGAAGAAAAGAATATAGAGAAGGTAAACATATATATTCCGTTTGTTAAATAAACTAGAAGCATTTTTATATTGTTAGCCTTACCAATGCCAACCATGGTAAATATCAGCATTGTAATTACAGTTATACATAGACACTTAAAAAACTCAAATAATCCTTTTCCAATTAGATATTGAATCAATGATATAGGACTTAATGCTATACTGACAAATGTGCCTGTTTCTCTTTCCTCGTTAAAACAATCTCCTATGGAGAAAAAGAATTGATTTAACCAATACCATAAAATACTTCCTATTAAAACCATAGATTCAAAGTTCATATCTATTCCTTTAGCTGTAAAAACGTATGGAGCTATCATAAAGAAAGGTGTTAAACTAAGATTTATCCAAATCATTCTATATCTCATTTGGATTTTTAATTCTTTAATAAAAATAGTAATTATAGACTTCATGATAACTTTCTCCTTGTTGTATCATAAATATTTTCATTTTCTATTTTTATATCTTCTGCTTGTAGGTCTATTATTTTCAAAATACTTTCTTTAAAATCTTTTTCACTAACCTTCTTTTCATATTTAACTCCATTTAAGCTATATTTAATATTAATCATTTTTTCTACATCTAAACTCTTTAATGGTTTATCTAAGATAATGCTCCCCTTTTTCATTAATACTATTCTAGAATCATCAGGCAGCGTATGTAGTATATGACTTATTAAAACTATAGTCTTTCCCCTTTGATTTAACTCATGTAAAATTGTCATTATTTCTAAACAGGCTTGAGGATCTAATCCATTTAGTATTTCATCTGCAAATATAATTTCAGGGTCATGAATAAGGGCTTTGCATAACATTAACTTTCTTTTCATTCCCGTAGAATAATTTTCCACCAGCTTTTTATCTTGATTTTCTAAGCCAACTTGCTTTAACAAATACTTTATTCGTTCCTTAAGCACCTTATTTTTTACTCCATATATCTTCCCAAAAACATCTAAGTTTTCTTCTGCAGTTAACTTCCAATATAAAGTTCTCTCATTATTCAAGACTACTCCTATTCTAGTTGAAATCTTTTTCCAATATTTTGTTGTATCTAATCCTAAAACATTTACAGACCCCTTATTAGGAATTAGTAAGCCAATTAAAATTTTCATTAACGTACTTTTTCCCGATGCATTTTCTCCTCCTATAACTACGAATTCTCCTTTATTTATAGTTAAATTTATATCCTTTAAAACTATATTATTATCAAAGGATTTACTGATATTCTTACATATTATACTCTTATCCACTTTATATTTTCATCCCCCTCTTTAAAAGTATTACGCCTAAATTTTTTATAATGAAAAAGATCATGAAGTTACCAGTTTTTACATAAGTATATTATTCTTCAGTTGAAAACATCTTATAAAAATAAGAACTATCCTTATGCAAATCTTCTATAACACCTTTTTCAATAATTGCACAGTCTTTTAGAACAAGAATTTCATCAGATAATTTAATAGTTGATAATCTGTGAGAAACTAATAGTATTGATATTTCAGGAAAGGCTTTTTTGATATTTTCAATAATTCTATTTTCTGAATCTGAATCGGTGTTACAAGTACCTTCATCAATAATAAGTAATTTGGGATTAGTATATAATGCTCTACATAAAGCAACTTTTTGCTTTTGACCTCCAGATAGTTTATTACCTTTTTCACCAATAGTTGTGTTTAAATCAAATGAATCTTTTCCCATAATATTATTTATAGTGCATATGTTTAATAGTTCTTCTATACTGTATTTTGAATGATTTTTTCTTCCAAATGTAATGTTATTTATAATAGAATCATTTAATAAAAACGTATCTTGTGGAACATACCCTATTTGAGCTCTAAATTTACATAGGTCTTCATGTATATTCATACCATTAATAAAGATGTTTCCACTACTAGGAACTAATAAACCTGTTATTATATTAATTAAGGTTGATTTCCCACAACCATTTTCACCAACAACTGCATATGTGCAACCCTTTTTTATGGTTAAATCTATGTTTTTTAGTATTTGTAACTCCTCATATTTAAAAGATACTTTGTCTAACTTTAAGAGAATATCTTTATTCTCCTTATGATAATCGTAATAAGATACATAATTAGTATTTAATTTTGGATTAGTATTAGAGACATTATCTTTCATAAATTTATTAAGTTTATCAAATTCAATTTTAAATACTTGTAGTAATCTATTAAAATTAATAATTCTTTCTATTGGACTATATAATAAGGAAACAAGTAAATTTAGAGATATTAATGTTCCTATTGTCATTGTACCTTTAAAGACTTCTATTCCTCCATAATATAGAACTACAATATTACCTAAAACACTTATAACATTTGCTAAACTATCATAGATTGAAGTGATAATGGCATAGTTAATACCATGTTTGCTAAAATCCCCCTGAATCAAATTGTATTTTTTAATAAATATATTTTCTGTATTAAAAATTCGTATCTCTTTAATACTGTCTAAAGATTCTTTAAGGTTTTGTGTAACTTCAGCATCTTTATCCATCATTGCCATTCTAGTTTTTCTTATTTTAGAGTTAAAGAGAAAATAAAGAAGACCATAGATCGGTAAAATCATAATGGTAATACAGAGCATTTTTATATTTGTTTTCCCTAAAATTATTACGCCTATTACAAGTAAAATACATTCTGTAATTGTATTTAAAAGGATATTAGATAAAAACCAACTAATAGAATTTATCCAATCTCTAAATAGCGTTATAATATATCCTTGCTTTTGTGATGAAAAAGAAGTAAAGTCAAACTTCATAATAATAGATGAAAATATGTTATCTCTTATATCATAAAGAATTTTATATCCAAATTTTGAAAATAAAAATTCTTTTAAAAATGATGTTATATTTTTTAATATATAAAAAGCAAGATAACTCAATACAAATATTACTAATGCGGACATATCTTTTGATGGTAATACATTATCTAAAAGAAACTTTGATATAAAGGTTGATCCTACTATAAAAACATTAAGTAGTAACCCTATAAAAATAGCAATAATATATTTTGGTAGTAATGGTTTTAATAATTTCATTAAATATTCTTTTTTCATTGATTTCCATCCTTTATTAGATTAAAAATATAAATTAATAAACTTATGTTTGCTACTATATAACAAATATTATATATTATTGCAGTAATTTTCACAATATTTAGAATTATTTAAGTTAAATTCTTTTATCATAGGATATATTCAACTTTTAATTTCAATTATATGTCTTGTAATGATTTTACTTATAGAAAATGATACTATAGTTATATATTATTGTATTGCCAATGCATTAATAGTAATTTTAATGTGTTTTAAGATGTATTATAAAATGAATGAAAATAGAAAAATAATACAAAAAAAATCTTTGATAAGTGTTTCTTTAAAAACTTTTTCAATTTGATTATTACACCTCATTACTTTAAAAAATAACAAGGCTATATTAAACCTTGTTATTTTTTATATAAATTTTTAATTTAATATATATATTCATGGTAAAATATCCAATAATGCCACCAAACACATTAAAAATTAAATCTAATATATCTGAACCTCGAGGAATGAATGCTATATTAAAATAACATTGTAAATATTGAAGTATTTCTATTCCTAAAGAAATACTAAAGCAAATAAGTATAACTTTTTTTAAGCTATTTACTTTATTTAAAGAGTCATTAAAATATAGAAGTATTGGTAATGGAGTTAATAATAATATATTTCCAAAAATATTTATAAAACTATATTTGTTAAATCCGTAAGTAAATATATCCAATTAATACCCCTTCTTTGTTAAGTATACAATTCGATAACATCCTTTCTCCCCTTTAATAATGTTTTGTTCTGCTAAGTTATATAATTCTTTTACTATATACCAAATATTATATATTGTGGTCTAAATTGTCCTAAGATTAAAAAAATCGTATTTGTTATAGGATTAATAAAGTTTATGACGTCATAAATGTTTATATATATTTCCTAAAATAAACATATTCAAAAAATAAAATACTCTCTCCTTCTTCATATATAAGTGTAGGAGGTGATCTTATGGAAAATGAACTTTTCAAACTTGCTTCATCTCAAGGAATCTGGGCAGCTTTAAGTGTAGGATTAATATTCTATATTCTAAAAGCCCAGGAACGAAGAGATCTAAAGCAGGAAAAAAGAGAAGAAAATTACCAAAACATTATATCTAGTCTAAGTGCCAAACTAGATACCATGCATGAGATAAAAAAAGACGTGAAAGACGTTAAAAATGCAGTAATAAGCGAACTCAGATGATAAATGACAGATTATAGATGATAAATGATAGATAAAAGATTATAGATTATGAAGGAGTGAGGAAAATTAATATTATAGAAACCAATTTAAAGTTTAGAAATCTTTCCTATAGGAAGAAAACAAATCTTATAGTGTTGCATCATATGCAACACCCTACATGGACCGTTTATGATGCACATAATTATCATAAAAATACTTTAGGCTGGGCAGGTGTTGGCTACCATTTTGTAGTTAATAAAAACGGAAGAATATATCGTGGTAGACCAGAAGGAGCCATTGGAGCTCATGCCTATGGCAACAATAATACAAGCATTGGAATATGTGCCCAAGGTAACTTTATGAAAGAAGTTATGCCAGAGGCTCAAAAAAAAGCAATTATTGATCTATGCAAATACCTACTCGGTAAATATACCGTAGGGTCTGTTAAAGGACATAAAGAAGTTAATTCCACTAATTGTCCTGGTGCACTCTACCCCCTATATAATATTAAGCTAGCCTTAAATAAGCCTAATAATAGTACAGCTAATAAAACCTACAAAGTAAAAAAAGGTGACACTCTATGGGGTATTTCAAGAAGATTTAATACAACAGTACAAAGTTTAAAACAAAAAAATAGTCTTGTATCAGACTTAATATACCCTAATCAAGTATTAAAAATATAAATTTAAAAATTTTTTTAAAAAACTCTATTGTTTGGACTAGCTTATGAGTGTCTTTTAACTTATACGCTTGTCCAAACATTCCTTTTAAAAATCCCCTATGACACAAAGGGAATACTATATGCTACCTTTGTGCGATAGGGGCTTTACGTGAATACTTGGAGCGGATAAGTAAAAATGTATAAGCATTTTATCTAATATATTTTATTTTTCTTTTTTCTCATTTTCTAATTCCATGTAAAGATAGTTTACACCTTCATACCATAACTTAGTATCTTCACGCTCTAAATTATCATAAGTTCTTGAATTATAAAACTTTAATAAGGCATCTTTTTCAGAAATTCCATGTTTCCTCGCAAATCTTTCAGAAACCATTGCTGCTTTTAATGGTATAAACAAATGTACATTATCCTGTGTTACTTTAGGCAATGTCATAATTACACCTCACCTACACTACTTCCATGATAAAGTATCATAACTTATAACCCCTATTCTCTAGAAAAAGTTGTATTTCAGATATAATATATTCTGATCCTTGAGTATGAAGTAATTCATAACTCTCAATAAGAAAATCTATCACACCACTTTTATAAAATAGATTTGCTACATCCTTACCCTTCATATTAAATTTCACCTTAAAACTCTCTATACAAAATGAAACGAACTCCATTACCTTCTCATTTTCACTTAATTCTAAATTCATTTCTTCTTTTCCCCTCTTTCTCATCTCTTCATCTTGAATAATTAATAGAGCTATAAAAGAAGTATTTATATCCTGTTTGTATGGAGTTTTTTAACAAGCTAAATAGACCTTCTATTTTACCACTATTTGTTATTTATTAAAATGATTCATATACTCAGACAATGATGAATATAACTCAAATTTATTTGTTCTTGTATTTTGAACTAATATAATTCTCTCATCAATTATATACAATACATCTTCATTAATTTTTTTAATTTCTACAATCTTGTCTATATCACATTTTTCACCACAAATATAATCTGTTGTCTTAACTCCAATTAATTCTTTATCTTTATAAAAATAAGCGTCGGTTTCATGTTGTAAATAATTAGAATATAACTTTCCTACTATCTTTATATTAATATTATTTTTAGCATGTAGGGTCCATTTATATACTCGAGGACATTTCAAACAGTATATAAACAAACTTAACAAAGCAAATATTGTAACAAGTACTTTTACATATGGTTTTCTCAATTTACCCCAAATACTTATTAAAGCAATTATACAAATTATACAACCTATATAAAAATTAGGCAGTATACTAAAAATAACTTTATAAATTAATAATGCAATTGCACAGAAAATAAAAAGATATTTGAATTTTTTATTTATGTTATTACCCATAACCACTAATACAATCAATAGAATTTCCCAACCTATAAAAAGATCAAGTGCACCAAAAATATATTCATAAATTAATAATGCGATTGTACAAAAAATCAAAAGATATTTGAATTTTTTATTTATGTTATTATCCATAATCACTAATACACTTAACAAGATCACACAACCTATATAAAAATCAAACACACCAAAAATACATTCATAAATTAATAATGCAATTGCACAAAAAATCCAAGGATATTTCAAGTTTTTATTTAAGCCATTGTTCATAAATGTTTCTCCTTTAGGATGTATCTTATACTATAACCTACTCTAAATTATCATAAATTCTCCAATTATAAACCTTTAAATACTTTAAGATTTCCTTTGTATGAACATCTAAAATTGTAAGATAGCTAAATCATAGGCTATACCCCTATAATTTAACAGTCAATGTTTTTTATCCGATTGTTTTTACAATTATTCTATCTTTTGCCTACAATATAATTTTCTATATGCTCTCTATTTAAAGCTATCATCATAACTGTAAATGTATAAACAGGTATTATAAAAAATTTAAATTTTAAAATTCCATATTGTTTTAGTATCTCAAATAGACTAACAAATGGTAAATTCCCAAGTTCTAAAACAAGTTTAATATTCTCCGGGTATTGGTTACCCCAAAGCCCTATGTCTCTATATGATAAAAAACTTTCCATATCAAAACTAAGTAAAAGCATGAATATAATACTTAAACCAAATAATATAAATATTCCTTTTTTATTCAATCTAAATACTTTAATTAATTTTATAATAATTATTGTTTGAAGAAATACTGCTATTGTTTGAGAAAACACTTGAAACGCATAAGGCATGTTTAATTTATCTATAATGCCATCCATACATCCTCCAGTAATCATTATTAAGAAATATATAAGAATTATTTTTTCTATAGTCTTCAACTTAAATACCCCTTACTCTCATTGATTGTATAACACTAAACTTAGAGTAAAATTAGCAGTTACATTATTATATACATAATTTATTTTATCACGAATCTTACTAATATTATAAAAAACATAACGGCATAGAAAATATTTTTAAAAATTTAGTCATTTTTTCAACCCCTTATTAATGAAACTACTTAATACCATCATTAATGTTGTTTAATTCAGTAAATTTATTTGTTACTAACAAACATCCTCTATTTATATTTTTTTGAATTATAACATAATAATAACAAGTTATTCATTGTAATTAAACATTTTTTTAATAATTTAAATAAATGGAAGGATTATTAACATATGCATATAATACAGGATAAAGAGGTACATACACTATTTGTAAAACAGTTGGTTTAATTGAATATAAAGGAGGTATTTTATGAAGTTTAAATTTCTAGGTACTGGAGGCTCAATTAGAATTCCTCGTGCTTGCTGTAATTGTAATATTTGTATTGAAGCCAGGAAAAAGGGTGGTCCTTACAAAAGATTAGGTCAAAGTTTATTTTTATATGATGAGGCAATTCTATTTGATACGCCCGAAGATATAAATGAAGAATTAAATACTTATAATATACCTTATGTGAAAAATATTTTTTACAGTCATTGGCACCCAGACCATACACTTGGTTGTAGAATAATAGAAGTACTTAATAAGAATAAGGTTAATTTATTAAATGTATTTATGCCTGAAGAAAATATAGAACATTTTTTAAATAAAAAGAATCCAATATTCTCTTACTTTGAAGAGTCAGGGTACTGTAAAATAATAAAATCTAATAAACCACAATTATTTAATAATTTAACTATATTAAGAATAAAATTATTAAATAATTTTTCTTATGCATTTTTAATTATAAAAAACAATAAAAAAGTATTATATTGTCCTTGTCACTCTAATTGTATACCTATAATAAAAGAATTATATAATCTAGACTTATTAATAATTAATTTAGGTGACTTCAATTCTAATATTTCTTCATCTAAAACTTCTTTTAAAAATGATAATATTAGAATTATAAATAAATTGATGCCAAAGAAAACTATTTTTACACATATAGAAGAATTTTATCAATTAAGTTATGATGATTATATAAATGTTCAATCAAAATATGAAAACATTATTTTTGCCTTTGATGGAATGGACTATATAGTATAGAAGTCATTTATTACTCTATATTATGGAAATGATATCTATAATATTCAGCTTGTCTGCCATAAATTAATTACTTAATGCTTTATTTAGAATATTTTCATAATACTCTGAAATTGACATATAAATTCATAAATGCTATTATGCAAATATGGGATTTAAAGAAAATAAAGGAAGCGATCCAAGTCATATATGATGGAGCTGCATGGAATTACTCAGAATCAGATTATAAAAATGCTTCTTTTAAATATACTAGAAACGGAAAAACTCTTCTTAGCAAGACTGCTACCAGTGGAAAGGTTACAGGTTCGGTTTAGGATGATTTAGTACATTGGGGTGATAAATACACTACAATATTTTCGTGGAACCACCAAAAATAATTTTGTTCTGTTTGAAATTTTATATAAAGATCGTATAATGGTTAAGATTTTAAGGAGGAAGTATGGGAAAATCCTTGTTTAGATTTATTGATAGATTTGAATTATGTATTACATATTTCTTTTGTTTTTCTTTAAATTTAATGTTTGATTATGTAAAGACTTTAGATTTAGAGTCATATATTTTAAAATCATTTTTAGAAAATTTTATGGATTATCAAATCTTAATTAATTTTTTATTTACATTTATTGTGTTGGTTTTTCATTATCAAATGTTACATAGAAAAAAAGAAGAAATATATTGTAGAATACTTGTAGGAGATACTATATTAAATATAGCTATTCGATATACTCTGGAATGTCTAATGATATTAGGATTCGTTTATCTTCTATCAATAGTGATAAATGTCTACTTAAATTTCAACTTAACCAGCAATCTTTACTTAGTTTGTATTTTTGTTATATATATATTAATTAGTTCAAGTCAGGTGAGGAAATATGAAAATTTTTAAGTTTTTTATTACAAAAATTTTTTTAAGAAAAGCAATACTTAGTATAGGGATACTTCTATTATTTTTTATGGCGAATTATACAATTTTTATTACTTCTCGCTCAATTTTGTCAACTTTTCAAGGGTTTCAAGAAATAAAATGTATGAATAAAGAAGGTAATTATATTGCTAACCTAGATCCAAATAGTAATATTAACATTGATGCAATTGGAAAAAATGGAACACAAATAGTATATGATTATTTAAATAACAATTTTAAATATGCTTTTTATACAGATGGATTTATTGTATCCTTACCTAACAATGATGATATGCAAATATCATTTAGTTATATGAATGAAGAATATTATAAATTAAATAAATTTGAACTTTCACAAGGGACGGATTTAGATTTTGATTGCCAATTTAATAAGGATAAAGAAATACCTATTTTGGTAGGAAAAGGTTTAAGCAAAACATATCCTGTGGGTTCCACAATAAAAATTAAAAATCCTTTATTTGAGCAATCAATGACTCTAAAAGTTCAGGGGGTTTTAAAACAAAATACATATCATTCTAATTTTTATGCTCTCAATTCAAAGAACTACTATAATTTTTCGGTTTTTTTTCCTGTGAATAAGGAATTTATTAAACATGCAAATATTGACCTTCAATTGAATGGACTCATGGACATTGTAATTCTTCAAACTACAAAAGAAAAAATAGTCAATTTAAGTGAGATTATGCAAGATAAACTAGGTTTGAAATTTAATTTTTTTAGTCAAAAGGAAAATAATAATTATTTTAATAAATATTTTCTCAATTCATTAAAAATTATGTCTATAATAACATTGATTTCCATTGTAATTATAACTTGTCTTTCTGTTTGGAGTGCATTAGTCAGTATTCGTTTAATGTTGAAAGACTTCACAATTAATTTATTAGTTGGATTAAGTTATTCAAAGTTAAGAAAAATATTTTATGGTTATTTTGGCATACTGTTCTTTATTAATTTAATAGTTCTTTTTTTAATCACTGTTTATAGTAGATACGTATGTTGGTTAAGAAAAGATGCTAGCTTTGTCACTTATGGATTATTTGGTTTAATAGGAATGGATTGGTTTGCTTTATTAGTAGTATTCATTTCTGATATTATTATTGGAATGATTATTGTTGAAAATATGTTAAAAAAAATTAAAAAAGTTCCAATTTCTTTGGGGGTATTACAATGATCAATATTATCGATTTAAATATTCAAGAAAAAGTGTATAAGAAAAAAAATACGCAGCTTTCAATATTGAATAATTTTAAACTTAAAGTTAATGCTGGTGAAAAAATTGCCATTGTAGGAGAATCTGGAGTAGGAAAAAGTTCTTTGCTAAATATTCTTGGATTACTAGATACAGATTATACTGGTGAATATACTCTTTTTGGTTCAATAACTGCTAATTTAAATGCAAATAAGTTAGCGCAATGGCGAAACCAAAAAGTTGGTTTTGTCCTTCAAGAGTCCGCATTAATCAATTCTTTGACGATTGAAGAAAATATTAAATTACCTTTATTTTATGCAGGATCTAGAAAAAAAGATTTTAAGCCAGAGGATTTCCAAAATTTAATTAATGCAATTGAGATTAAACCTATATTAAAAAAGAAGCCACTTGAATGTTCTGGTGGCGAAAAAGCTAGAACGGTATTTGCTAGAGGAATACTTATGAAACCTCAAATTATTTTATCTGATGAACCCACAGCATCTTTGGATGTGGAGAACAGAGAAAGAATTATAAATTTACTTTTTAAAATGAATAAAGAATTTAACACTACTATTATTACTGTAACTCATGATTTGGAAATAGCTAACCGTCATGATAGAGTAATTCATCTTGAAAGGAGCAAATAAAATGGGCTTTTTTATAATGATTATTTCCATGTTAATAGGGATATTTTTAATTGCCTTTGGAATTTCTCATAGAAAGAGTAAGTATTGTTATAAAATCTCCATTGCACTGGGAACAGTATTAATTCTTCTTGCGATTTATTTAGGCTTTCCTAAATAAAGGTATTCAAGTCAAGTGCTTTTGGGAGCAAGAGTATTGTTTTTTTATTATCTATTACTTAAAATCTCAATACTTTAGGAAATTTAATCATCAGTAATAAAAGAATTATTAAGTTTAGTAATGTACCACATAATAATGAGACAAGTTGTTTAGTAAAATCCTTTTTAAATTCATCTTTATATAATACAAACCAAATTTCATTATGAAATAGTAATAGAAAACCCTTAAATGGATTTTCTATTTTTTATCTAAAGATTTCATTTTTAAAATTATAATAATACATAATATCAAGGATATAAAATTTATAGAAATACTAGTACACAATACACCAATTTCTGGATATACTACTTGAAAATTATAGGTTAATAAAGATAATTCATTTATAAACATTGCTATTTTATAAGAAAATAGATTTATTATTAAAATAATAGCTATGCTGAATTTTCCTACTAATTTACTCTTTAAATTCATAACCTCTCCTTTCTATTTTATAAATTTCTTATTATAATGAATTCCTATAGGTTTATATGCATATCCAACACCTAATTTAACATCTTTAATACCACATTCCTTTTAATAAACAGATGATCTATTTGGCATAGAGGATATGCTACAAGTTCAGCCTTGTTACATTAGATGCAACCCTTAATAAAAACATTATAAATGATAAAGAATATCATTTTCAACATTTTCCGTTATATAGCTTTTATTAAATTTTATCTTAATTAAATTTTATCTTAATTAACTTTATATTTTTATTTCTATACCCTACACATATTATAAAATCAGTATATATTCTAAAAACTTCCATTAAAGTTATATCTTATTACTTTAAATATAAATATATCTTCTAAACTATAATATTTATAAATTCTATACATCCTAGGTCATTATGCACTGTTTATATATGTAATTTTAAAGATATTTATTTAATTATACAAAATATAAAAGTAGTATAAATACTATGCTTAAAATTGTCCATGTTAAATTTCTTATTTATAGCTATTGTGTAATTAATATTTATAAATTACAATTAATACTAAACAGTTAATAAAGATTTGTTAAAACATTGTTTTAAACTATAAATTTGTTTTTATACAACAATATACTTTTATTCTATTAAAAAAAATAACAATTTTATCTTTAATACATAAAGGAGAAAGATTAAAATGAAGATTCTAACTGTTGTAGGGGCAAGACCTCAATTTATTAAATCTGCCGCTGTATCAAATGTATTAAGAACAGAACATGAAGAAATATTAATTCATACAGGACAACATTATGATGAGAATATGTCAGATATATTTTTTAAGGAACTTGGTATTCCTAAACCTAAATATAATCTATGTGTTGGCTCAGGTAATCATGGAAATCAAACTGGACAAATGCTAATAAAACTTGAAGAAATATATATTAATGAAAAACCAGATTTAGTTTTAGTCTATGGAGACACAAATTCAACTTTATCTGGAGCTCTTTGTGCTAGTAAACTTTTAATTCCTTTAGCACATGTAGAGGCAGGACTTAGAAGTTTTAATATGCGTATGCCAGAGGAACAAAATAGAATATTAACTGATCACATTTCAAACTTTTTATTTACTCCTACAGATACTGGAACAAAAAATTTATCTCATGAAGGAATAACAAAAAATGTTTTTAATGTTGGTGATGTAATGTATGATGCTACATTACTCTTTAAAGACCTTGCTTTGAAAAAATCAAAAATTATTGAAACTCTAAACTTAAAGAATGATAACTTTATACTTTCTACAATACACCGTGCTGAAAATACTAATGATATAAATAGATTGAAAAATATAATAGAGGCATTAAATGAATGTGGCAAAACAGTAGTATTCCCTATACATCCGAGAACTAAAAAATATTTAGAGCAGTATGGAATTCAACTAAACACAAATATTCAAGTTTTGAATGGAGTAGGATATTTGGACATGATAAATCTTGAAATGCATGCTGAAAAAATTGTAACTGATAGTGGTGGAATACAAAAGGAAGCTTTTTTCATGAAAAAACCCTGTATAACATTAAGAGATGAAACTGAATGGAAAGAAACTGTTGAAATTGGTTGGAATAAAATTGTTGGTTCAAGTAAGTCCAAAATTCTTAATGCTATTCATAGTTTTACTCCTACTAATGAATATAAGGATTTATTTGGAAATGGAAAAGCTGCATATAAAATATTAAATATACTAAACGATAATCTTCCAGTATCTTAGAGCCTAAATAATAAAAAATATATTCTTTTATTTAAACCGTACATTAATAAAAAACAGTATAAAGAATTGATATATAAAGACCAGTAGAAATTTTAAGGTACATCTCATATGATAGATTCCAAACTCATTTCAGTTTGGAACCTATCACAAAAACCAATAAAAAAATTTGTAAATTAAATATTCCTTATCAACTTTTTAAACCTTAGTTTAATTTCCTTGTTTTACATACTTTAGCCACTCTAAATATTCATTTTTATAGTCTAATTTTATTGCATTTTCACTGTATTTCATAGCAAGTTCTTGTGAAAATGGAGGTGTTAAAATTATAAAAATATAGTAAGAAATTAAATAGTTTAAGTAAGCTAATTTTTTTGAATCCTTTTCTATTAATAATTTATATTCCAAGCAAAAAAGCAGATTAATTTCTTCTGTAAAGGTTGAATCCAATACAGATAAATCAGATTCTTTAATTGTTTCTATATCTAAATTTTCAAGTTCTTTTTTTATATTTTCCGAATATGGATTTTCTTTATTTTTTAATATAGTTTCTATAAATGTATTCATAAGTTACTCCTTTTATTTAACCCATTCAGTTGAAATTGCCTGTATAAACCCATTGAAATCTTTAATAGATAGCACTTCTACTGTTTGTAAACAAACCCTAGTAGAATCACTACAATGATATGTTTATAAATGTTATATCTTAGTCTTTAAAAATAAGATTAACATATTCTTCATGATCTTTTATTAATTTATCTTTTTCATTTATATTAATAAATATATTTTTAAATTTATGTCCATCAGTAAAATTCTCACTACTTATATCTAAATTATCATCTATTATAACTCGATAGAATGTTCTTTTATAGGAATCACAAATAGAGTTAAGTGGAACCCATCCTAAGATTTCATAAGTTATATAGCTTGGATTAATTAAATCATCATACTCTGAATATTTAACCATAGAAAAGTTATTATCTTCTATAGTAGATTTTTCAACAGTTAAACCCTTTCTAAGTTTTGCATAAGAATTACTATTTACTTCAGGTCTTGAATATACAGGTGTACTTTTTACAATCATAGTTTTAGGTGATATATTTACACTTAAAGATGCTAAATTATAAATTTCAACTATATCACTTATTCCTGTTTCTTCTTTTAATTCTCGTATGGCAGAATCAATTGCTAATTCGTTATCTTCAACTGTTCCACTTGGAAGTTGATAACCAGCATAAGGATGTTCAATAGCTAATATCTCTTGTAAATTAGACCTTCTAGAAATTAACATAGTTACTTTTTCAATCATAGATTTATTTCTCCTATATATTAACCTTATTTTACAAATAGATGCCTTTTAATTTTTTAATCTCAACTGCTTCATTTTTTCCTTATTTTTTATTAAGAACTTATAAATAATAAATATTATGACATACATAAATAAGGCTGTGCTAAATATTACCCCAAAACCGAAACTTTGAATTATAAATCCACATAAAACTGGTAAAATTACATATATCAACTTTGATATACTACTTATAGTTGCAAAAAACTCTCCTCTTTCTTTTTCTGGGATAAAATCCATTAATATAGTGGTTTGACTAGGAAACCATAAAGTGTGACCTATAGTATTTATAACATTAGCTAATAAAACTACCTTAAAGTTTTTAGCAAAAAACATTAATAATGTGTAGATTATAAAAGTTAATATTCCAATTTGGCACACATTTTCATTTTTAATTTTTTTATCTATATCCTTGCACAACATTCCAGTAATTATAGTTACAATAGACATTAAAACCTGTAACAATAAAATTTGCATTAAATTACCTTTAATCTTATCTAATATAAAATAAGTTGTTATAAAGGTAGAGGTAAGTTCTCCTGAAACTACAACTAAAATTTCTGCACTAGCTATTAAATATAATCCTTTTGATATACTAAGCTTAGTATTACTATGTTTAGATCTTGTAGGATCAACCCATTTTAAAAATTTATAAGGAATTAATGCTACAAATAGAAATCCAATTCCAAATATAATAAAAACAATCCTATAGGCTAAAATACTATTAAATTTATAGGTTAATATATATCCTAGTATAGGGAAAATAATAACTGTGGCGATTTCCGGAATAAACAAATGATACGTATATATTTTACTTCTTTTATCTTCTTTAAAAATCGCATTTTCATATACTCTATATGCAGGGTTTAAAACATTAGTTATTTTTTGTGCTATTGCACCAATAAAGAATTGCATCTTAGTACTTGCTAATGCGAAGATTAGAACAGGCCAGCTTTCCGTAAGCCAATCTAAAGCCATACATTTATTAGGAGATATTGTATCAAAACTCTTTCTTAATAAATATGTAAAAATTAAATCTGCTAAGGCAGCAATACTAAAAAAAGTTCCTATATCTGATATAGTTACACCTAATTTATTCATAAATACCGGTAAAATTATGTTATATGAAAAAAATATCCCGCCAATGGTATGCATTAATATATACATATCAACTTCCTTACCAAAACTCTTAAATTCATTAAATACATCTGAACACTTATCAATAATTAACATTTTCTTCTTCCTCTTAATCTATACTTTTTATCCTTCATTTAACAATACAATGTTTTCGTAATATTTTCAACATTCTACTTATTTTACTTTTTAAGCTTATATATATTAAATTTATAAATTCCTAGATAAAATAATAAAATTTATAATTGAAAAAACTTTTATATTCTCTAATAAATTCTCCAATTTTAAAAAACTATTAATAAGACAAAATTAAATGTCCCCTTTGTCAAGGACGTTTTAAAAAAGACTATATGATAAGATGTAATTCCTATAACTAATAACATGATCTTATTATTCAATAAATTATTATCGTAATTTGAATATGTGATTTATTTAAAGTAATTAAATAGTTATTACTTAGTTTTTCTTTAATTTTCTCTATTTTTAACTTATAGACACACCAGGAAGAGTATATTTTACTTTTTCAATATTTTTTAATATTAGATCAGGATAAACCAAAAACCGTTTTTATTGACATAATATTTAAAATATTCTATACTTTATTAAAAGGGGATATTTTAATGAAAAGATCAAGATTAATTTCTGGTATTTTAGCATGTTGTATTTGAATAGCATCTCTTAATAGCAACTTATTATGACTCAAATTATAAAAAACTAACTAGTAAGGTTGTAAAAGATGGAATTAAGTATAAATAATACATTTAAAATTATATGAAGGGGTTAAATATTATGAACAACAATATAAATAAAAAAATCAGCACTGAAAAATCTTATTTTATTGTATCATTGGTTAATAGTATTGTATGTTTTTGCTGTAGTTATATTGCTATAAAAAACCATGATATCTTAATATCTATTCCTCTATGTATTCCCGGCATAACTTTTGCCTTATCATCTATACAAAGTATAAAAAACATAAAAAACTTAAAAAAAATGTTAGATACAATAGAAAACAAAATAAAAACACATGTACTTTATTTTATTGATGACTTACTAATATGTGTTATATCTTTTATGGCTTGTTTTGAATTTTGGGGTGCTAAATCTATATTAACATCCATATTATTATTTATTGCAGGCATAATTACCTTAATAAGTTCAATTAAAAATATTAAAAGGATAAAAGAATTTAAATTACTTAAAAAAAATAATTTAAACTAATAAAAAAGACTATATGATAAGATGATTTCTGTATTGAACAGGAGTCATCTTATTTAAGTTCCATTGATATCTGTAGTTATTGTAATACTTCATGTAGTTATCTATTTCTATTTTTAATTGATTTAGATTTTCATATTTTTTTAAATCTACTTCGTCTTTAGTAAATAATTTTTTACTCATTTTCATAACCCCACGTTTTAAAAATTCTTTTATTCTATTATACATAAAAAAATTCTATGAAATAGACTTTTTTAAATTGTCTACTTCATAGGATACATTTTAAAAACTTGTTAGATTTTTTTCAAAAACTCCTTTCTAGTGCATATATACAGTTGAAAGGAGTTGATAAGAATGGCAATAGAAAATGTAGTTATTAAAACTAAATTAAAAATTGAGTACACAGATGGCTATAATGA